>JAYVXE010000143.1:0-6859 GCA_043785395.1 Burkholderiaceae bacterium
AGTCGACCCCCCCAAACCCGGCGCAGCAATGGCCGCGCTGGTCGTGCTGCTGCGCAGGTTCAGGTCGCGCCCGGCGATGGCTTGCAGGCTGCTTTGCCCTCTGATGCTGGCCCCTATGTTGTTGAGGTCTTGGCGCGCCTGCACCTGCGTGGCCGCCCCGCGAATGTCACCGCCGGCCAGGTTGTGCACGTTGTCCGCCGTGATGCTGGTCAGCTGGCGCCCGGCAATGGTTGCGCTGTTGGTCAGGTCGCCTTGCAGCTTCATGTGGACGCTGTTGCCTGCTAGCAAAGCGCCTTGACCGTCCACATCACCGTCTTGCACCCGCACATAAACCTGTGGCACCAGGGCCCGGGTTTGGCTGCCGTCGCCCAGGGTGATGTCTTGTTCCACCAGCCAGACGATGTCGCTGGTGAGTTGGGCCATTTGCGCCGCCGTCAGCGCGATGCCGGGGCGCAGGCTCCACTGCTGGGCATAAGTGGCACCGGCCTGCATCAGCGCTTGGTACTGCGCGCCGTCGTCCTGGTGCTCGCCCACAAAGCGCTGTCCTGTCAGTTGCGCGATTTGTTCGCGCACCAGGCGCTGTTCGTAAAAACCATCACCCAGGCGCTTTTGCACGCTCGCCGGGTCGATTGCCAGCGCGTTCAGCAGGTAGTCCGAGCCCAGCCATTGGCGCTGGTTGGTGAAGCGTGGATCCGTCTCTACCAGGGTGTTGTTGCTGGGGTTGACGCTGTACAGGCTGCTGTTGGGCACGTTCGGGTTCAGCGGCGTGGTGCGGATGACAGGGGCCGAGCCGCTGCCCGCCTGGGCATTGACCTGGACGATGACCGGGGCGCGTTGCGCGGTACTCGGCGCTGCGCCTTGGAGCTGGGGCAGCCGGCCCGGCTGTGGGCCGGTGGGCAGGCTGTCGACTTTGGCGTCAACCCCTGTTTGCGCGGGGCCCTGGTTTGCCGTTTGGACGCTGCCCGCGCCTTCGGTCTGGCCGTTGACGCTGGCGCTTTGGGTTGGGTCGATGTCTCCGATAGCGGGGACGGTGTTGAGGTTGCCTAGTTCCACGGCTTCGTTCAGATTGGTGGTGGTGTTCTCCAGGATCAGGCGGTAGTCGTTGGTGCTGCCCGCCCTGTTTTCGTCCAGCTCGTTGTTGTTGTAGAGGACGGCCATGCGGTTGAGACTGCCATGGCCGGTGAGCAGGTGTTTGCCCAGAATGGTGGTATTTTGAATGGTTCGCCCACCCAAGCCGAGCACGCCACCCGCCAAAATTTGGCTGTTGTCATTGCGCGCACTGTCAAAGCGCAGCGTGAGGTCGCCGCCGCTGACGATGCTTGCGGCGACACCGTGGTTGTCGGTCACGGTGTCGGTGCTGTCGGTGCGGGTGAGCACGATGCGGTCAAAGTCACGGCGCGAGCGCGACATGAAGTCGGCGTTGTAGGCGTCAAGCTCTTGGCGCAGCCGGGTGTAGTCACCCCCAGCCACCTGGAACAGTGCCCACACCGGGTCGCTGGCGCTGTAGGGGTTGAGGGCAGGTGTTGGGTAGGGCGTGCGCGCGTAGCCAGCGCTGAACGGGTAGCGCTCACTCGGCGCCACGAACTCCAGCCGGTTCAAGTGCGCTCCACCAGGGTCGTAACGGTCCGAGTCGCAGTGGTAGCAGCGCCCAAGCTCGTCGACCCGGTAGCGCTGGGTGCTGCCTTTGAGAACGATGTACTCCTCGTGCACTGGCGTGCTGCTGGTCTGTACTTTGGTGGAAAAACCAAGGTTGAGGTTTTCCAGCACGCTGCTGTCCAGCGCCAGCCCGCCGATGGCTTCGATCTTTGCGCCTTGGTTGAGCACGCGTTGTGCCGAGCCTGTGGCCTGGCCGTTGGCGTCCAGTTGCCCGCCAATGTTCAGTGCCAAGGGGCCGCTGCCAAGGCTTAAGATTTCTGCGCCGTTGCGGTTGTTCAGTGTCTGTACGCCAAGGTCCAACCGTTCGCGGGCGGCGATGGAGCCCGCCTTGCTTACGCCGCCCACGGTTTCAGCGTCGTTGTTCAGGGTCTGGGCCTGTACGCCTAAGTAGTCGCCGTAGATTCTTCCGGTGCCGATGTTGTTGATCTCTTGCGCCTGCAGCTGGGTCTCTTGCCCGTCGATCAGGCCGCGGTTGGTGATGCCTCCTGCCGCCTTGAGCCGGGTCGTGGTGCCGCTGATTTCTGCGTTGGCCCGGTTCTCGATCTCGCCGGCCTGGATGTCTACGGTCTGGCCTGCGCGCAGGGTGCCGTGGTTGTCGAGCCGTCCCGCGATGGCCAGCGTCAGGTTGCCGTTGGTGGTGACTTCGGAGTGGTTGTCATAGTCGGTGCCCAGGCCTAGGTGCAGGTCGCCCTGGGAGAGTAGTTGGCCAGCGCCGTTGAGTTGCTGGGCGTCAACGTCCAGCCGCTGGTCGGCGATCAGGATGCCGTCCTGGTTGTGGATGGCCAGGCCCGCGCCGGCCACGCTCAGGGTTCGGCCCGCGCTGAGCAGGCCTTGGCTGTTGTCCAGCGTGGCGCCGCCGGCCAGCGTCAGGTCTTGGTTGGCGCGCACAGCGCCTTGGCGGTTGTCGATGTTGTCCGCGTCGATGCTGACGCTTTGACCTTCAAGGCCAAGGCCTGCGCCCTGGGTGTCGTGGTTGTGCACGCTGCTCGCTTGCAGGCGCAGGGTCTGGGCGCTGCGCACCAGGCCTGTACTGTTGTCGATCGCGCCGCCTTGGGCCTTGAGTTCGATGTCGCCCAGCGCCTGGATTTGGCCGGCCCGGTTGTCCAGGCCGCTGCTGTTCAGGCGCAGGCTGGCCCCGCCTGCGATGCGCCCGCCGCTGCTGTTGTCGATCTCGGCGCTGTCGGCCTGCAACGCGCCTTGGGCGCCGATGAAGCCGCCCCGGTTGTCCAGCTGGCCACTGGCCAGGCTCAATGTGCCAAGGCTGCTGATGCCGCCTTGGCCGCTGGCGTGTTGGCCGGCGTCCCGGTTGTCGAGCCGCTGGCCGTGGGTGTCGATGCTGAGCGCGCCGCCGCTGTGCAGCAGCCCGCCAAGGTTGTGCAGTTCACCACTGTCGATGTGCAGCTGTTGGTCGGCAGCGATGTTGCCGCCAAGGTTTTGGATCGTCTGGCCTTGGCTGTGGAGCCGCACCTGGGCGGCGTTGATGCGGCCGCCGGTGTTGTCGATTCCGGCTGCGTTGAGGCTGAGTGCCTGCAGGGCTTGCAGTTTCCCGCCGGTGTTGAAGGTTTGGCCCTGCGTGGTGATGTTCAATTGCTCTTGGACCGAGGCGATCTGCCCGCCTTGGTTGTGCAGCTGCTGGGCCTGCACGCTGAGCGCTTGGTTGGCGGCGATCAGGCCGCCCTGGTTGTAGGTGTCGTGGCCGGTCTGGATGTTGAGCTTGGTACCGGCGGTGATGCTCCCGGCCTGGTTGTTCAGGCTGTCTGCGTCCACGTCCAGCGCGCCTCCTGCGCTGATGCTTCCGTCTGCGCTGTTGTCGAGCTGCTGGCCCAGGCGCAGGTTCAGCCCGGCGTTGCCGCTGCTTTGGATCTGCCCGCCCTGGTTGTTCAGTTGCTGTGCACTCAGTGTCGCGGCTCCGTGGCTGGCGATGAGCCCGCCCTGGTTGTTGAGCTGGCCCTGGCTGTGGATGCGGGCGGCGGCAAGGCCGGTTTGCACGATGGCGCCGCCCTGGTTGTCGAGCTGGGCGACGTCCATGTCGAGTTGGCGTGCTTGGGTGCTGCCGCCTTGGTTCGCCAAGTGGTCGCTGCGCAGTTGCAGCAGGCCGTTGCTGGTGATTTGGCCGCCTTCGTTATGGACCTTGACCGCCGTCAGGCTCAGTGCGGTGTCGCCCGCGTGCTCGATGCGGCCATCGGTGTTGCTGATGTTTTGCGCGCCCAGCGTGAGCGCGTTGGCGTTGCTGGCGATGCGTCCGCCTTGGTTGTTGAGGTCACCGGCCAGCATGATTTTCTGGGCGCTGCTGCCGGTTTGCAAAATTTCGCCAGCGCTGTTGCTCAGGCTGTGGGCCTGGATATCGATCTGCTGGCCCTGCACCACGGCACTGTCGGTGATCAGGCTGTGCTTGGTGCTGGCCTGCAGGCTGCGCGTGGCTTGCAACTTGGCTGCGCGGGCGTTGATGTCGCCCACTGTTGCCTGCAGCAACAGGTGCTCGGCGCTGGTGTCGCTGCCCGAGATGTCCAGGCTGCTGCCGCTGAGTGTGGCCAGCCCGGCGGCCAGGTTTTGCCCGGCCGATTGCAGGGTTTGCGTGGTCTGGATGTGCAAGGCGCCCGCGCCTTGCAAGCTGCCGTCCTGGCCCAGGCCAGCGGCCTGCACGCTGCCCTGGCTGGCTTGGTAGCGCGCGGCGCTGATGTCGGTATTGCCTTGGGCCGCGATCAAGCCGCTATTGGTGATCAAGCCGCTGGCGTACAGGCTTTGCGTCGTGCCGGCATACAGGCTACCGCTGTTGTCAATGCCAGCGGCCTGGATGCTGAGCGCCCGCCCGGCGCTGATGTTGCCGCCGTGGTTGTTGAACTGGCCTTGCAAGACCAGGTGGATGTCGGCGTTTTGCGATTGCAGGGTGCCGCCGCTGCTGTACAGCGCGTCGCTGGACAAGCGCAGCGCTTCACCGGCGACGATCGTGCCCTTGTCGTTGCGGCTGCTGGTGGCGTCGATCTCCAGCAGCCCGAGTGCCGTCAGTTGGCCGGCGCTGTTGTCCAGCGTTGCGCTGCGCAGTATGAGGTCACCGTTGCTGGCAATCAGGCCGCCGCGATTGTCGAGCGTGGCCACCGTGGTGATGCGGGCAGCCGCCGCCTCAACTGCGCTGCCAATCTGGCGGATGCTGCCGCCTTGGTTGCTGAGCGTGTGGGCTTCGATGTCGATGTGTTGCGCCAGGGTCTGCGCCTGGTCGTGCTGTAGGCGTCCGGTGCGCACTTGCAGCGCGCCGTTGCTGTTGATTTGGCCGCGCTGGCTGTCAATGTCGGCGGCCTGCAGGCTGAGCGTGCCGGTGCCGCCGTGCTCGATGCGGCCATCGCTGTTGTCCAGCTGCGCGGCGACCAAGGCCAGGTCTTGGCTGTTGCTGGCAATCCGTCCGCCTTGGTTGTTGAGTGCGCCCGCCACGTCAATGCGCAGTGCGCTGGCGCCGGTTTGGCGAATCTCGCCGCCCACGTTGGACAGGCTTTGGGCGTTCAGCACGAGCTGCTCGGCGCTGATGTCGGCAGCGTCGGTGCGCAGGCTTTGGGTGGTCTGGGCACTGAGCCGGGCCTGGGCGTTGAGCTGCGCACCACGGGCGTCGATGCCGGCGCTGTGCGCCTTGAGTGCGATGTTGCGGGCGCTCATCCGAGCGCCAGTCAGGTCCAGGCCAGAAGCGTCGATCTGCATGTCGCCCGCCGCCAGGGTCTGGCCACCCAGCGTGGCCTGCGCCTGCGCCTGGATGTCGAGCTGGCCAGCACCGCTGATACTGCCGTCGGCTTGCAGCCCGGCGGCGATGACGGCGTCGGCGCTGGAGCGCACTTCGGCCTGCGCACCCTGGGCCTGTAGCGATGTGTTGTTGCGCGCGCTGATCAGTCCGCTGTTGTCTACATTGCCCTGCGCAGTCAGGCGGGTGTCGCCGCTGGCCTGGATGCTGCCGCTGTTGCTGAGCCAGCCGTTGTTGTCAAGCACGACATCGCCCGCGCTGGCGCCTATGTTGCCGCTGTTGCGCACGCCCACCCCGGCTTCGGTGCCGAGCAAGAAAATCTTGCCCGCATACATGCCGCCCAGCGCGCCAACGTCCAAAGCGAAGGCCGGCGCGGCAGGGCTGACAACGTCTGCCGTGGCGCCAGCGATGGGCTGGACGCCCGTGGCTGCGGCGTCGATCTGGTTGCTGCCGCTGACCACCCGCAGCTCTTGCGCCCAGATGCCGGCATTGGCTTGAACCGCGCGTGCCAGGATGTGTGTGTACTGCGCGTCGCGGCTGTCCAGGCCAGCGCCGTCAACAGCCACCGTGCCGCGCTGTACCCGCCAGCCCTCCAGGTTGCCGCCTGCGCCCAGTTGTGCGCTGCCGGTGGTGAGCGTCACACCGCTGGCGTTGATGAAGCCCGCGCCGTCGATCTGGATGCCGGCTGGGTTGGCGATGATGACTTCGGCCCGCTGCCCTGCAACTTCGGTGCTGCCCCGCAGTTGCGAGGGCTGGGCGCTGTTGACCTCGTTCAAAATCACCCGCGCGCCGCCCTGCGCCAGCCAGGGGTTGCCCTGCACCCAGCCCCCGATCTGGGTCTGCACATTGCCCCGGCTGTTGTTCAAAATGGCGCCCTGCGCCTGAACGTCAAACTGTTGGTAGCTGTTGCGGCTCACCCCGGCTGCGCTCGGGGTTTGGATGTTGACCAACGGTACGCCATTGCCCGCGTTCAACACGGTGGGCCGCTGGTTGCCAGCGGCGTTCGGGTCGGCGCTGATTTGCGCTTGCACGGGTAGCCTCAACGCCAACGCTATCGCCATCGCCAACAGCAACGCAGGCCGCAGCGTGAGCCCTGCGGGGCCAGCGCCCGTGCTGGCGCGCTCGCCGCTGGCAGCCTTGCCCTGCGCCGTCGCACTCTCGGACACCGCCATCAGCTGGCCTCGGTGCGCGTTGAAAACAATTCGGTACAGGTATTTGTTCATGGCAGGACTCTCGGGAAAGGAGAAAAATCAAGGGCAAAAGTACAAAGGCTCGGTGTGTACAAAACAAGTGGAAACGTAACTACGCAGGTCACGGCATGCAGTGCGCTTTTGTTTTACCCCCTCTCCCTCTGGGAGAGGGTTGGGGTGAGGGCCAGCACGCCACAAAACAAGACAGCGCCATGCACAGGCCGCCAGCCCTCACCCCCGCCCTCTCCCAGAGGGAGAGGGAGTAAAACCAAGCCAGACCACCTGAGTA
>JAYVXE010000144.1:0-2031 GCA_043785395.1 Burkholderiaceae bacterium
CGTGAAGCGGGTATACAAACAGGCGGAACTTGACACTTAACTCTCGCAAAAAATAGGACCTCCAATACCGTAAATTGAGTTGTGTGCCTGTGTGTGGAGTTAGTTGCTTAGATTGTATTTTTTGCAAAAATCTCTGCTTTGTATTAAAATCCAGCTGCGCAGCATGCGGGCTACCGGGGTCAGTTTCGCCAGAGATGGGTATAATAAAAAATAACCCAAATCGGTTTCAAAACTCTCTTCCTCTAAAGCGACCAGAATGCCTTGTTCTAGCAAGGGTGCCACCAGTACATGGCGCCCAAGCAATAATCCGGAACCACGCACCGCTGCATCAATTGATATATTTGTATCTGTGCACACTATTTTTCTTTCCGGTATTTTGGGGGGAATTCCGCGCCTTTCCATCCAATTGGACCAGGTTGCATACTCACCGGACTGCATTCCAGTATCACAGATAAAGCTTATGCTATCCAATTGATTGTTTTTTATTTTTTCCTCAATCTTGGTTTTTAATAATGGGGAGCAGACTGCCTGGAAGCGCTCGGTAAACAAGCGGTCCATACACAGAGGGGCATACTGGCCGCGGCCAAAACGGATGGAAAAATCAAATGACTCTCTGGAGAAATCTACAAATCTTGGAGAGCAGTCTATATAAAGTTCTAGATCGGGTTTTTTTGCCAATAATGTAGAAAATTGAGGGTTCAACCAATGGCTTGCCAAGGATGATAAAGTACTGATGGCAACACGCCGCGTATCTACCTCCTTGTCGTGGAAGGATTGGGCAATAAGGTCCAAAGCGTGTGAGATATCTAAAAAAGCTTGCTGGCTTTCATCCAATAACTTGCCATTATGCTTATTTTTATGGAAAAGCTTTCGGCCTATGCACTCTTCCAGATTTTTAATTTGTTGGCTTACCGCAGAAGGCGTTACATTGAGTTCAGAGGCCGCTTGAGTAATCGATCCTAGCCGGGCCACAGCCTCGAATGCTTTGATGGAGTTGAGTGGGGGCAATGCCTTGCGTAACTTGTACAAGCCCATCATGTGAAAGCCCTCTTTTGTTAAAATTAAAAAATTGGCATTAAAAGGCTGCTGAAATACTTTACGGATGCGGCATCCAAGGTCGATTAAGGGGCAAGGGTTTTACTGCCGTCTTGGTGCCAGTTGAAGACGACGAATTTGAAGGTTTTTAAATCCCCTTTGGCATCGTATTCAACCCGGCCAATCGGGGTTTCGAAGGCGTTTTGGTGCATGTAGGCGGCGACTTTGCGCGGCTCGCTGCTGCGGGCGCCGGTGATGGCGTCGGCAATGATTTGCAGGGCTGCATAAGCCGCTATCTGGTAGGGGCCATTGGGGTCGCGCTGGGCGTCGGTAAAGGCTTTGCGCAGTGCGGCATTGGCGGGGTCGGCCATGAAGTCGGCCGGCAAGGTGAACAGCAAACCCTCCGCGCTGGCACCGGCAATGGCCGTGATGTCGCGGTTGCCCGCGCCGTCCGGGCCCATGAAGCGGGCCTTGACGCCTTGCTCGCGCGCTTGGCGCACCAGCAAGCCCATCTCGGCGTGGTAGCCGCCGAAGTAGACAAAGTCCACGCCCTGGGACTTGAGCTTGGTCACCAGCGCCGAGTAGTCGCTGTCGCCCTTGCTCAGGCCTTCAAACAGGACGACGGGAATTTTGGCGGCGTCCAGGTCTTTTTTGACAGCTGTCGCAATGCCCTGGCCGAAGGATTGTTTGTCGTGCAGTACAGCGACTTTTTTGGGTTTGATTTTTTGGACGATGTACTGCGCGGCCACCGGGCCTTGCTGGTCGTCGCGCCCGATGGTGCGAAAAATCATCTGCTTGGGTTTGCCCGCAGTCAGCTGCGGCGCGGTGGCCGAGGGCGTGACCATCACAATGCCTTCGTTTTCGTAAATCACCGAGGCCGGAATGCTGGAGCCTGAGCAGGCATGGCCAACCACAAAACCAATGCCGTCGCTGACCACTTTGTTGGCCACCGCCACCGCTTGTTTGGGCTCGCAGGCATCGTCCAAGAAGACCAGC
>JAYVXE010000145.1:0-2029 GCA_043785395.1 Burkholderiaceae bacterium
CAGTTTGGCGACGGTCTGCGCGCTTTGGCTGTCCGTTTGCGCGTCCCCCGTGCCGGTAATCGTGATGTTGCCAGCGCTGATCACGCTGCCCGTCGTGGCCTGTTGCTGGAGTTGGCCCGGCATGCCGGCCTTGGCTGCTGCTTGGTGGTTTTCTAAGTCGCTGCTAACAAGGTTGGCGTATGCCTCAATTTGCGTGTTTTTAGCGGAATACCTAGCGGCTATCGCTTGATTTGATGCAGTTTCAGCATGTTTTGATGTTGAAACGGTTTCAAACCATGCGCTGGCAGCTCTTATTTGTAGCGGTGCGGCCAGCACACTTTGGCTGAGGAACAGTGCGGCGAAGAGGCTTGCCAGCAGGCGGCGCATGTGCATGCTGGTCAGCACAAACGCGCAAACATGCCGTTTGAAAGACGGCATGGAGTGGAGTAGCGGGAAGAGGAAATTGCCCGGAAATTAAGCATTTGAAGGTACGACCATCCAGCCAATGTCGCGAGGGTTATGAAAAATATGGGATGCATTGGCTAAAAATGCGCTCAAATGCATGGGGATGAAGTGCTTTGGACGATTGGACGGGCCATGGGCTTTGAACGTTTGGATAGGACAAGTCATACACCAAACTCTTCATAAATTTTTAAAACCTCCGCCATGAAGACTTCATTTAATGGATCATGGTAATGATCCCAGCCATGCAACTGGTGCTTCTGCAAAAGTGAAACCAATTTATCGGTTCCAACAAAAAAAGTAGCCACCCATTCAGTCGACATAGAAATATCAAAAATTTCTGTTTTCTCAAGAAATTGACATATTTCCACAGGACTCATCTCGCGACACTTACCTGAAAAATCATCAGCCCGAATAAGCTCACTCACAAGATTTTTATACAAAAAACAAATCACCTCCTGCCGCCATTGAGAGATTTTATCCCCAGACAGACCACCAGAAACACGAGGCAAAATTCCAAAAGGCGCCTGATCATCCAACCCCAAAAAAATCAAGTCCTCTTGATACGCAAAAGCCAGCAATTCATCCATAATTCACTCTCCCGGAAATTTGAATTTTGCAGGCTGATTACGATTAATTTCTTTAATTCTATCATTATTTATATCGACGCTCGCTGTATCACTTGCTGTATTCGTTGCTTGCCCAGCAGGGCGATAAAGCACCGTCGTTCCGTCCGGCAATTTAGCAAGCCAGCCATTACCCTTGGGCTCCACGGATACTGGCGTTTGCCCATTAAAAGCACCCTTTGCAAAATCCTCCGCCGCTTGATTTGGATTAGACGAGGGTGGCATTGGTATCGGCGTTCCAACACCCCCAATGCCAGGAGGTAACTGGCCATCAGGGCGAAGAATCGAGGGTGGAACTTGCTGCGTCACCACCGGATTCACAACCGGCACACCCCCCGCCCCAAACCCGCCCCCCACCACATTACCCCCCGGCTGCGGCTCCAGGATCTGGCTACCGCCTGTGTTGTTCGAGCCTCCAGGCTTGGGCGTCTCACTCGGCGTCACTGTCATGCCACCCGTCCCAGGCCCAGGGTTTGGCGTGACCGTTGCGCCCGCAGGCGGTAGCACGTAGCCACCACCATAACCGGGAATAAAGTCTGCTGGACTTGGCGCTGTCGGATCTATGGTCTGGCTGACCGTCCAGGTCACGGCTGCTGCAGGCACCAAGGCCTGGCACCAGGCTGAGGCAATGCAGGCGCTCAGGGCGGCACGGCCTTCTGCGCTCACAACAGCGCCTCCTTGTGCACTCAATTTCGCCGCAGCCTCCAGCGCAAGTGTGGCCAGTCTCGGTGCGTGTGCCAGAAAATTATGGGTTGTCGCCGAGCTCGCAATATTGCTTCCCGCTGCGGTGGAGCTTCCATTTCCGCCCACCAACGCACCAACACCGGCTCCGGCCAAGGCGCTCCCCGCTGTCAGATACTCCGTGAACTCTTTGTTCACATCGCCGTCTGCGGTAAAGGGCATCACGCCTTTGTCAATCAGGTACGTGGCCATCTTGCCCACAATTTTCTCGTTCACCACGC
>JAYVXE010000146.1:0-2019 GCA_043785395.1 Burkholderiaceae bacterium
TTGTCGCCAGCGCGCCGCTGCAGTTCAATGGCTCGCTGGGACTTGACTCGCCATTGCCTGCGGCCAATGCAAAGGTGACCACTGCCAAACCTGCTTCACCGGCGCTTTTAAGCTTCAACGGCTCGGCCACCGACCAGTCCACCCGGCTGACCGCCACCGTCGCCGCATGGCCTTTGAACATGGCGGCCAAATACATAGGCCAGTTTTTATTGCCAGCATTGGGCGGCCAACTGGATGCGCAACTGGGCGTGAACTGGCAGGCAGTGGCTGGCGACAAAGCCCAGGCGCTGCAAATCACCGCGCCCCAAATTGCCCTGAGTGATGTGCTGCTGGCGCAGGGCAAGGTGTCTCTCGTATCTGTCAAGCGTGTAGACGTCGCCGGTGTGGACATTGACGTGACCGGCCAGACCTTGAAGGCCGCCAAAATGCAGCTCACCCAGCCGAAAGCCCTGGTAGACCGGGATACCAACAAGCGCTGGATGGTCGAGCGCTGGATGGTCGGCCATGGCCGCACCGCCCTGCCGCCGCCCGCTTTCGCCGCCACCAAAGCCGGCGCGCCCTCATGGGCCGTGGCCATCAACGATGTGGTGATCGACGGCGGCGCCATGTCGTTTTCAGACAAGGCGGGTAGCAAACCGGTTGCGTTTGAGGTCAGCGCTGTCAATGCGCAACTTGGCGCGCTGGTGCTGGACGACAGACCCGCCAGCAAGGCGGCAGCCGCCAGACTCATGCCCTTGAGCGCTTCGCTGCGCCTGGCCACGGGACGGTTTGAGCCCGGCAAGCTCAACTTCAAGGGCAGCCTGGACCTGGCGCCGGTGCAGGCACAGGGCCAGTTGCAGATAGACAGGTTGCCGCTGCAGGCCTTCGAGCCTTACTTTGCCGACCTGCTCAACATCGACTTGCTACGCGCCGACGCGAGCTTCAAAGGCCGGGTGACTTACCGGCCGACCCCGACCGGGCCGGTGGCGCAGGTCGCGGGCAGTGTGACGGTCGAAGAACTCAAGGCCAACACCCTGGCCCCCAGCGAAAGCCTGCTGGCCTGGAAGGCGCTGAGCTTGCGTGGCCTCAATGTTGCGCTTGACCCGGACAAGGCCACCCGGGTGGACGTGAAAGAAACCGTGCTCACCGACTTTTTTGCGCGCGTGATCGTTACCCCCGAGGGTCGTATCAACCTGCAGGATCTGTTGAAACCGGCTGGCTCGGTGGCATCTGCCTCGGGTAGCGCCACGCTCAGCCCCGGTGACGCTACCAAAAATATAGCTGCTCAAGCGCCTGAACAGGACCCTGCAGCACCAAAAGAGTCCGAAAAAGTGGCCTCCAGCACGGTTGCGCCGCCCGCCATTGTCAATTTTGGCCCGGTGAGTCTGGTCAACGGCAAGGTCTTGTTCTCCGACCGCTTTGTCAAACCCAATTACTCGGCCAACCTGAGCGAATTGACCGGCAAGCTCAGCGCCTTCTCGTCAGTGTCGGCGGCAGGCACGCCCAACATGGCCGACCTCGAGCTGCGTGGCCGGGCCGAGGGCACAGCTTCGCTTGAGATATTGGGCAAGCTCAACCCGCTGGCCAAGCCCATTGCGCTCGACATCACCGGCAAGGTGCGCGACCTTGAGCTGCCGCCGCTGTCACCCTATGCCGTTAAATATTCGGGCTACGGCATCAACCGCGGCAAGCTCAGCGTCGATGTGACATATCTGGTGCAGCCCGACGGGCGGCTGACAGCCAACAACAAGGTCATCCTGAACCAGCTCAGCTTTGGCGACAGGGTGGAGGGCTCCACTGCCAGCCTGCCGGTCAAGCTGGCCGTCGCGCTGCTGGCCGACCGCAACGGCGTGATTGACATTGATTTGCCCATCAGCGGCTCGCTCAATGACCCACAGTTCAGCCTCGGGCCCATCATCATCAAGGTCATTTTCAACGTGATCGTCAAGGCGATTACAGCGCCCTTTAGCCTGCTGGCCAGCGCCTTTGGTGGTGGAGGTGACGAGCTCAGCATCGTTGGCTTTTCAGCCGGCAGTGCCC
>JAYVXE010000147.1:0-20111 GCA_043785395.1 Burkholderiaceae bacterium
GCTTCCAGTGCACCCGTGGATCTGGCTCTGCCAGGCCACCGGGTGCGCCCCCTTGAGGGGGGAGCGCCGCAGGCGCTTCGGGGGTGGTCTAAGTTCACCAGGCCACCGGGTGCGCCCCCTTGAGGGGGGAGCGCTGCAGGCGCTTCGGGGGTGGGCCACATTAAATGGCGCCAAGGCCTGGCGCCTCTCCCGCGCCGCGCCGTGCGCCCGGCACCCGGCTCCGCGCCATCAGCGAATACACCACAGGCACCACAAAAACCGTCAGCAAGGTGCCCAGCGACATACCGCCAACGATCACCCAGCCAATTTGGCGGCGACTCTCGGCCCCCGCACCCTCGGCCAGCGCCAACGGCAAGGCACCGAGCACCATGGCGCCGGTGGTCATCATGATCGGGCGCAGGCGCTGCGAGGCCGCAAAAATCAAGGCCTCGACCATGGGCTGGCCTTGGCTGCGCAGCTGGTTGGTGAATTCGACGATCAAAATGCCATGCTTGGTAACCAGGCCAACCAGCGTAATCAGCCCAATCTGCGAGTAAACATTGAGCGATCCGCCCGTCCACTGGAGTGCCAGCAGCGCCCCCACCATCGACAGCGGCACCGACAACATGATCACCAGCGGGTCAATGAAGCTCTCAAACTGCGCCGCCAGCACCAAGAAGATGAAGACCAGGGCCAGCACAAAAACCACCGCCAGCGCACCTTGCGCGTTGCGGAATTCGCGTGAAATGCCGTTGAGGTCGGTGCTGTAGCCAGGCTTGAGAACCTTGGCTGCGCTGTGCTCCATGAAGCGCAGCGCTTCACCGAGTGCGTAGTCGGGCGCCAGGTTGGCGCTGATCGAGGCCGAGCGACGCTGGCCGAAATGGTTCAGCTCACGCGGCGACACGCTCTCGGAGATGCGCACCAGCGCCGACAGGGGGTGCATGCTGGCGTTGCGCCCGCGCACATAGATAGCATCAATAGCGTCCGGCGTGCTGCGCCCACTGGCCTGGGTTTGCACGATGACGTCGTATTGCTCGGCCTCCCGCTGGTAGCGCGTCACGTTGCGCCCGCCCAGCATGGTCTCAATGGCGCGCGCAACGGCGTCGATCGGCACACCAAGGTCGGCCGCCTTGTCGCGGTCAACCTCGATCCGCAGTTCGGGCTTGTTCAGCCGCAAGTCCACATCGGGCGCGACGATGCCGGGGTTTTTAGCGATCTCATCGAGCATGGCTCGCACGACAAGGTTCAGGTTTTGGTAGCTGTCCGAGGTCTGGATCACAAAATTAACCGGTCGGTCGCGAAAGCCTTGGCCCAGCGAGGGCGGTGTGATCGGGAAGGCGTTGACACCGGCCAGGGCACTGAACTTAGGCCCCATCTCGCGTGCCAAATCGAGCGTGCTGCGTTGGCGCGCCTCCCAGTCAACCGTGCGAAACACCACGCTGGCCTGTGACACGGTGGGGTTGCCGACGTTGGCAAAGATGCGGTCGAACTCAGGATAAGAGCGGCCCAACGCCTCCAGCGCCCGAGCGTAGCGGTCGGTGTAGTCGAGCGTGGCACCGTCGGGCGCGGTCACCGTGGCCAAAATCGTGCCCCGGTCTTCCAGCGGCGACAACTCTTGCTTCATGTTCGGGTACACCACGTAGATCGCCAAGGCGCTGGCGGCCATCAGCGCAATCACCAGCCAGCGCGCTTGCAGCAACAGCCGCTTGGCCTGTGGAGCCAGCCCGCTGGCACCGGGCGCGGGCTGGTAGCCAGTGCAGATCAGCCAGCGCAGGGCCCGCCCATAGGCGCTGGCCGTGGCGTTCAAAAGCCGCCCCATGCCGCGGTCAAAGCGGCTTGGCTGCGGCTGGTGCTTGAGCAGCAGCGAGCACATCATCGGCGTCAACGTCAACGCCACAATGCCCGACACCACCACCGCCCCGGCCAGCGCCAGCGCAAACTCGACAAACAAACGCCCGGTGCGCCCCGGCGCAAAGGCCAGCGGCGCGTAGACCGCCACCAGCGTAGCGGTCATGGTGATGATGGCAAAACCAATTTCGCGCGCACCTTGGATCGCCGCCGAGAACGGATCCAGCCCCTCTTCAATATGGCGAAAGATGTTCTCCAGCATGACGATGGCGTCGTCGACCACCAGGCCAATCGCCAGCACCAAGGCCAGCAATGTCAAGCTATTGATGCTGAAGCCGGCCAAGGCCATCAGCGCAAAGCTGCCAATCAGGCTGACCGGTATCGTCACGATCGGAATGATGGAGGCACGCGGCGTGCGCAAGAAAACAAAAATCACCAGTGCCACCAGCAGCACCGCCTCGGCCAGCGTGCGGTAGACGTTCTGCACCGAGCGGTCAATGAACACAGCGTTGTCGTTGGCGATCTCCACCACCATGCCCTTGGGCAGGTCGGCTTGCAACGCCGGGATCACCCCGCGCACGCCTTGCGACAAGGTCAAGGGATTGGCCGTGGCTTGGCGGATAACGCCAGCCGATATGGCCTCGCGCCCGTTCAGGCGCACCGTGCTGCGCTCGTTGGCCGCCGCCTCTTCAATCCGCGCCACATCGCGCAGCTTGACCAGGTAGCCGCGCACGCGCTTGAGCGTGATGTCGCCAAACTCGCTGGCCTGCGCCAAGTCGGTCTGCGAGGTGACACTGAACTCGCGCTGCTGCGACTCGATGCGCCCGCCCGGCAGCTCCAGGTTGCTGCGCCGGATGGCGTCCTCCACATCTTGCGTCGTGAGCTGGTAGGCGGCCAGCCGGGCCGGATCGAGCCAGACCCGCATGGCGTATTTGCGCTCGCCAAAAATCCGCACATCGGCAACGCCGCTGATGGTTTGCAAGCGCGGCTTGACGATCCGGTTGACAACGTCGTTGATCTCCAGCGGCGTCAGCGTATCGCTGGAAAACGCCAGCCACACCACGGGAAAGGCGTCGGCCTCGACCTTGGCAATCACCGGCTCCTCCACCGCCTGCGGCAGCCGGTTGCGCACCCGCGCCGTGCGGTCACGCACCTCGGCGGCGGCGGCATCGGCGTCTTTTTCCAACCGAAAACGCACGCTGATCTGGCTTTGCTCGGCGCGGCTGATTGAGGTGATGACGTCGACCGCGTCGATACCGGCAATCGAGTCCTCCAGCGGCTTGCTGATTTGCGACTCGACCACCTCCGCCGAAGCGCCGGGGTAGCGCACCGTGACGGTCACGATAGGCTCGTCAATTTTTGGGTACTCGCGCACAGCCAGTCGACTGAAGCTGACAGCCCCCACCAAGACGATCAACAGCGACAAAACGGTGGCAAAAACCGGGCGCCGGACAGAGATTTCAGCAAGTTGCATGCAGGCTTTCAGGGCACGGCTTGCGCGACACCCCACAGTGAGCGTTGGTAAAAATCCGTAACCACCCTGGGTCGCATCGAACAAGCATGGTTGCGCCGAGTCCTATGGCTTTAGCCTGGCAGGCAAGGGTTGCGCCCAGCCAACGCAGGCGGCTCGCTGGCCTCGGCGACCACCACCGGCGCGGCCAAGGCCGCAGCGCCGCCGCCGTCCGAGACCGGCGCGGCCACCACCTGCACCCGCGTACCGCTGCGTTGCAGCCGCTGCTGGCCCGCCGTCACCACCTGGTCGCCCGGCGCGAGCGCACCGCGAACCTCGACCTGCCCCGCACGGCGCAGCCCGACCTGAACCTCAATCCGCTCGGTGACCCATTGGTCAACAGCGCCGGCGACAGCCTGCAAACGCAGCACAAACTGCTGCTGGCCCTGCGGCACGATGGCGGCCTCGGGCACCATCTGGGCGTCGCTGCGCTCGCCAAAAACAGCATTGACACGCGCAAACATGCCGGGGCGCAGCTGCTGGCTGCGGTTGTCGATGCAGGCGCGCACCGCCACCGAACGGCCCTCGGCATCGAGCAGCGGGTCAATCGCCTGCACCACAGAGACAAAACTCTGGCCCGGCAGCGCATCAACCTCGACCTTCGCGTGCTGGCCGCGCTGCACCTTGCTTTGCAGCCGCTCGGGCAGGCGAAAGTCGACATAAAGCGCCTCCATATCCTCCAAATTGACAATGTCGGCGCCGTCCTTGAGGTAGTCGCCCACGCTGACGCTGCGAATGCCGACCCAGCCGTCAAACGGTGCGACGATCTTGAGCCGCGCCGCCGTCGCCTCGGCCAGCACCAGTCGGGCCTGGGCAACCGCCACATTGGCAGCACTTTCATCGAGCGCCCGCTGGCTGACAAAGCCCTGTGCCACCAGCTCCTGGTTGCGCTGGTGGTTGGCCTGCGCGATGGCGCGCTCGGCCTGGGCTTGCTGCACCTGGGCACGCGGCAACTGGTTGTCCAGCTGCACCAGCAGCTGGCCTTGGCGCACCCGCTCACCATCACGAAAATGCAGGCCCGTGATGCGCCCCGCCACCTCGGGGCGCAGCACCACGCTTTGGCGCGAACGCAGGCTGCCAAGCGCCTGCACCTCGTCGACCACGACGGCGCGCCGCACCGGCGCCACCTCGACGACGACCAAGCGCGCCTCGGCCGACGGGCGCAGCACAACACGGGGTGCACTGCCCGCGCTTTGGTACCACCACGCGGCCATAGCTGCGGCTGCGGCACCGATGGCGGAAAACACGTAATAAGCTGCTTTGGAAGCCATGAAATCCCTGTCCAATCCACCAAGGGCGGGCGCCAATTGCACCACATTCAAGAACCCAGCGACGCCAACAGCCGCCCACCAGCTTGGCTATGATCCAGCCATGAAACACCTTTGGCACTTGGTTTGGGCAAGCATTTTCCTGGTTGGCTGCCAGCCCCCGGTACGCCTGATGCCAACCCCGGCGGTGTTCTTGCAGGGCGAGGTCAACCCCTTTGCCGCCAACCAGACGCTGCAAAAAAGCAGCGAGATCCAGGTTTTCTACGCCAGCAACCGGACGCCCTTGGGCCCCAGCTCAGCCCGCCACTACACCATCCTGCCCAGCGACAACCTGAGCCTGGGCGTGGCCACGCTGAACATTGGCGGCGGCCTGCAAACCTGGGACTGGCTCTACCAGCTCTCCACCACCGCTGACACCGAGAAAGAACGCCCGCAGCTGATTTTGGACAGCATGCGCGAGGTCGCGGTGATCGACAACGCGCTGAGTACGCCCATCGACAGCACCGAGGGCAGCGCCTTTTTCCAGCAAATCAACGACGCCCTGGACCAAAGTGCCGACAAAGACCTGACGATCTACATCCACGGCGCCAATACCGGCGTCGAGCGCGCCGCCGGGCAGGCCGCCCAGTACCGGCATTTCACTGGCCGCAACGCCGTCGTCCTGTTTTTTGCCTGGCCTTCGGCTGAGAATTTTTTGCGCTATGCCGTCGATGTCACCAACGCCCGCCGCACCGAGCCTCAATTCGCGCGCCTGCTCGAACTGCTGTCCCGCCACACCAAGGCCGAGCACCTGAATGTGCTGGCCTACAGCGCCGGCGCAATGGTCGCCGGCCCCGGCCTGGCCCGGCTCGACCAACAGCCCCAAGGCGAAGGGCTGGCCGGCGTGCGTTTGGGCGAGGTCTACCTGGCCGCACCCGACGCCAATTTCCGTGACTTTGCTGCCGATTTGCAACGCTATGTGCCGCTGGCCCGGCGCGTCACCGTCTCGGCCAATATGAACGACAGCGTGCTGCGTTTTTCACGCGCGCACCAGCGCAGCGGCTCGCGCGCTGGCCGCCCCGACCTGGACGAGCTCAATGCCGCCGACTCCGAGTGGCTGATTGATGCCTCAACCTCGATGAACTTCGATGTGCTGCGGATACAACCAGAGGCCATTCCCGGCCTGGCACAGCGCTCGCACAACTTTTGGTTTGGCCACCCCTGGGTCAGCAGCGATGTGCTGATCAAGTTCTGGTTCCATGCCGCGCCCGCTGCACGTGGCCTGCAACGCAACCTGAGCCCGAGGCAGTTGCAGTACTGGACCTTCCCCAGCGACTACGACGCCCGCATGGCCACAGCGGTTCGCACCCTGACCAACACCCCGCAGGCGGCCCCGTCAGATTCGCCCTAGGGCGCGCTCCACCCCTTTGTTGGCCAGGCTGTCGGCGCGCTCGTTGCCGGGATCGCCTGAATGGCCCTTGACCCAGCGCCACTCAATCACGTGACCGCTGTCGGCCACCACCGCGTCCAAACGCTGCCACAGCTCGACATTTTTCACCGGCTGCTTGGCCGCCGTGCGCCAGCCTCTGGCCTTCCAGCCGTGAATCCATTCGGTAATTCCTCTGCGCACATACTCGCTGTCCAAATAAAGCGTCACGCGGCAGGGACGCTTGAGCGCAGTCAGGCCTTCGATCACGGCCTGCAACTCCATGCGGTTATTGGTCGTGCCAAGTTCGCCGCCAAACAGCTCTTTTTCATCGCCCTCCGATTTCAGCCACACACCCCAGCCGCCCGGCCCAGGATTGCCCTTGCAAGCGCCATCGGTATAAATTTCGACGTGGTTCAAAAACAACTCCTTTTTAGCATTTTAATTTATACATTATAGCACTGTAAATCAATACAGTAAAGCGCCTTAAGCTATCTAAATAGGAGCAAGCTTAAGGGCTCTAGGGGCTTTTTTGGGTGGGTTCAAAAGCCGCATTGCCGGCACCCGCTTGACCGCTACGATCACGTAGGCGGCCCCCAAAATCGGCCACCAACGCGCGCCCACCGGCTCCAGCCACGCATGGCGTTGCAGCCACTGCGGGCTCTGCACGGCCGGGCGGTAGCAACCAAAGTGCACAGCCTCCAACTCAAAACCCAATACGTGCAGCCAGTCACAAACCCGCCAAGAGCCAAGGCAGGCAGCCAGCTCGGGCACATACATGCTCCCGCCCAGCCCAAACCGCTGGTAGAGCCGGGCGCGCCACTGCGCCAAGCCCCAAAAGCTGACCGGATTGAGGCCACTGAGCACCACCCGCCCCTGCGGCACCAGCACGCGCGCCACCTCGCGCAGGGTGGCGTGGGGATCGGCGCTCAGCTCCAAGGTGTGCGGCAAGACCAACAAATCAAGGCTGGCGGCCGAAAACGGCAAAGCCGTAAAGTCAGTGACCAAGGCGACTGGCGCCAGCGACGCCGCTGGCGCCAGCTCCTCCAGCGCCAACCAGCGGTGCGGCATGCGGCTGCTGTGCAAGGCGTCCAGCATGGGCAAACCCAGTTGCAAGCTGTGGTAACCGAAAATATCGGCCACCGCCACACCAAAGCGAGCCCGCTCCCAGTCCAGCAGGTACTGTCCAGGAGGGGTTTCGAGCCACGCCTGCAAACTTATAATTGGATCGCTCATGACCTTGATTGCGCTACCCGCTTTTACCAACAACTACATCTGGCTGCTGCATGACGGCATCCGCGCCGTCGTTGTGGACCCCGGACAGGCGCAGCCTGTCTTGGCCGCACTCGGCCCCGTCGGCGCGCCGGGCAGCCTGCAGTTAGAGGCCATTTTAATCACCCACCACCACGCCGACCATGTCGGCGGCGTGGACGAGCTGCGTGCTGCAACCGGCGCCCACGTCTTCGGCCCCGCACGCGAAAACATCCCCGAGCCGCTGACGCGCCTGCACGCCGGCCAAACACTGCAAGCACTCGGCCTGCGCTTTGAGGTGATCGAGGTGCCTGGGCACACCGCTGGACACCTGGCGTTTTACTGCGCCGATGTTGACGGCGCGCCGTTGCTATTTTGTGGCGACACGCTGTTCTCCGGCGGTTGTGGGCGCTTGTTTGAGGGCACACCGGCGCAAATGCTGGACTCCCTGACCCGCTTGGCCCAGCTGCCCGACGCCACCCTGGTCTGCTGCGCCCACGAGTACACGCTCGCCAACCTGGAATTTGCCCGCGCCGTGGAACCTTTGAGCCGCCCTTTGATCAACTACCAGTCACAGTGCGAATCGCAGCGGCTAGCGCAGCGCCCCACACTGCCCTCCAACATCGCATTGGAGCGTGCCATCAACCCCTTTTTGCGCACCCGCCAGCGCAGCGTCATGGACGCTGCGCTGGCGTTTGATGCAAATACTGCAACCGATGATGAGGTCAGCGTTTTCGCGACCTTGCGCCAATGGAAAAACGAATTTTGATCAAACTACGTATTGCCGCCTGCCTGTGCGGCCTACTCTGGCTGACGGCCTGCACAACCACTCCGCGCTACATCAGCAAAACCCCGACAGCCAAGCCCCGCAGCGAAAGCAGGGTAAAAACCCCAAAATCCGCACCGGCGTACCCAGGACCAGCGCAGCGCAGCGAGCCGCCCATGCAGCGCAGCGGCCCGCTACCGCCGCTTAAGCAAGACGAGGTCAGCACCAACGCAAGCAGCAGCAGCACCAGCACCAGCACCAGCAGCACCAGCGCCGAAGCCAGCACCAGCACCACCACCGACGCCGCTGCCACCACGCCGCCAGTCGACATGTGGGAGCGCATCCGCAACGGCTTTGCCATGCCCGACCTGGAAAACGACTTGGTCAGCGAGCGCGAGCAGTGGTACACCGCCCGGCCCGACTACATGCTGCGCATGACCGAGCGCTCGAGCAAATACCTGTTCCACATCGTCGAAGAGCTAGAGCGCCGGGGCATGCCGACCGAGCTGGCGCTGCTGCCCTACATCGAGAGTGCCTTCAACCCGCAAGCGGTCTCCAGCGCCAAAGCCGCCGGCATGTGGCAATTCATGCCCGCCACCGGTGCCGACTACCAGCTCCGGCAAAACGCCTTCCGCGACGACCGGCGCGATGTGCTGGCCTCCACCACCGCCGCACTTGACTACCTGCAACGCCTGCACCGGCTGTTTGGCGACTGGCATTTGGCGCTGGCGGCCTACAACTGGGGCGAGGGCAGTGTGGGGCGCGCAATTGCGCGCAACCAAAAAGCCGGCCTGCCAACCGGCTACCAAGACCTCAAAATGCCAGCCGAAACCCGGCTCTACGTCCCCAAGCTACAGGCCGTCAAAAACATCGTCGCCGACCCCGAGCGCTACAGCGCCGAGCTCCCGCCAATCGAGAACCATCCCTACTTCCAGAGCGTGCAGGTGACGCGCGACATCGATGTGGCGCTGGCCGCACAGTTGGCCGACATCAAGCTGGAAGACTTCAAGGCGCTCAACCCGTCGATGCACCGCCCGGTCATCATGGCCGCAGGCACGCCGCAAATCCTGCTGCCCTGGGACAACGCCGCCGTATTCCAACGCAATTTTGACGCCCATGGCCAGGGCCAGTACGCCAGCTGGACCGCCTGGACCCTGCCCAAAACCATGAGCGTGGCCGCGATTGCACGCCAAGTCGGGATGAGCGAGAGCGCCTTGCGCAGCATGAACCGGATTCCGCCCAATAAGCTGGTGCGCGCCGGCTCGGCCCTGATCGTGCCGCGCTCAACCCAGCACCGCGCCGACGTCAGCAGCCAAGTCGCCGACAACGGCCAAATGCTGCTGGCACCCATGGTCGCCACCCGGCGCACCCTGGTCAAGGCGGGGCGCAAAGACAATACCGTCAGCCTGGCCCGGCGCTACAGCGTCAGCGACAGTGACATTGCCCAGTGGAACGACGTCTCACCCGGCAGCCGCTTCAAGCTCGGACAGCAAGTGGTGCTACACCTGCCCGTGCGCGCCAAAGCCAATGCAAAAGCCAAAACCAAGCCCGGCGCATCACGCTCCAGCGCTGCCTCCAAAGGCAAAACCAAGCCCGGCAAACGGGGCGGCACCGCGGTCAAAAAGAAGCGCTAGGCCAACCCTGGCGCAGCGGCACAGCCCGCTCAGCCCGCTCAGCCCGCTCAGCCCGCAAATTCTGCTCCGCCAGCTCAGTCAATCCTTGACGCACGGCAACTGGCGCTCAGGGCTTAACAAGCAACTTTTGTTACTTGTTTTCAGCAAATATCCAGCTATTAAGCGCTAGAGTCTATTTAGACATATTCACCCAGAATCACCGCAGTGCGCGGCTTAGCGCGCTATCACGGTGCTGGCGGCGCTGACAGCGCTGGCGGCCCAGGAAAGGCCCCGTGCCTGCGCGGCGGATTCAGGCAATCGCCATCAAGCTCGCATTGCCGCCGGCTGCTGCTGTGTTGATGCTGAGCACGCGCTCCAGCACCAGCCGCTCAAGCGCGATGGCGCTGTCAGCGCGCGCGCAGCCCTGCACCGTCACCAGCGGCCCAGGGCGGGCGGCCACCGCCATGCACACGGTGCGCAGCTGGTCGCCGTCGCCGTGGTGCAAGACGGCGTCAAAGTGCGCCGCCTTGTCTTGCCAGTCGGTGCGGCGTTGAATGCGCTGCTGCACCAGCGGCGGCAGACGCTGCCAACAGCGCTCGGCCAGCGCACTCTCGGGCCACAGCAGCTGGCTGTCCACCGCCAGCACGGCGGCCAATTGCAGCAGCAGATCGTCTTCGTTGTCGGCCAGGCACAGCACGCGCTGGCGTGCCACGGTGCGGTAGCGGTTGCTCTCGCCGGTCGGGCCGGGCAAGAGGATATTGAGGCCAAGCGGCGACTGCGCGGCAAATGCCGTGCACTGCGCCGCCAGGGCTGGCCGCTGCTGCGCCAAGGCCCAATGTTGCAAGGCGGCCAGGGCGGGCGTCAGGGCCGGTGCTTGCACTTCGGCAGGCGCTTCGGCCTGTGCTTCGGCAGGCACAACGCCCACAGCAGCACAGGCGGTGCGCGCCAAGGCCGCCACATTGCGGGCCACGGCGTCAGCCGGTTTTTCCGCCAGCAAGCGGTACAGGTAGAGCGGGCCACCGGCTTTGGGGCCGGTGCCGGAGAGGCCTTCGCCGCCAAACGGCTGCACGCCGACCACCGCACCAACCATGTTGCGGTTGACGTAAATGTTGCCAACCCGGGCCTGCGCCACCACCTCGGCAATGGTCTCGTCGATGCGGGTGTGCAGGCCCAGCGTCAAGCCGTAGCCGCTGGCGTTGATCTGCGCCAGCAACGGCCCCAGCTCGGCCCTGGGGTAGCGCAGCACGTGCAGCACCGGGCCAAAGACTTCGCGCTGTAGCTCATCGAGCCGCTCGATCTCGATCAAGGTTGGCGGCACAAAGCAGCCGTGGGCGAGCTCGGCCACGGCGGCTGGCGGCGCGTCTGGCGACCAGCCACGGGCGGCCTGGAACACGCGCCGCCCCTTGCCGCGCAGGTGCTCAATGTGCTGCGTGATCCGGGCCTGCGCGGCCGCATCAATCACCGGCCCCACGTCGACCGCCAGCCGCTCGCTGCGGCCCAGCTGCAATTCGGCCATCGCGCCTTGCAGCATGTCGATCACGCGCTGCGCGCTGTCTTCTTGCAAGCACAGCACGCGCAGCGCCGAGCAACGCTGGCCGGCGCTGTCAAAGGCCGAGGCCAGCACATCGGCGACCACCTGCTCGCTCAGCGCCGAAGAGTCAACCAGCATGGCGTTTTGGCCACCGGTCTCGGCCACCAGCACAATGGCGCGCCCCTGTGCGTCGGTGCGCTCGGCGAGTTGGCGCTGCAAGCCAGCGGCGACCTCGGTCGAGCCGGTAAACAGCACGCCCTGCACGCGTGCGTCGGCCACCAGCCGCGCACCCACGCGCGCACCCGGCCCCGGCAGCAGTTGCAGCACCTGCGGCGCAATGCCGGCGGCGTGCAGCAAGCGCACGGCCTGCGCCGCGACCAGCGGTGTTTGCTCGGCCGGCTTGGCCAGCACGGTATTGCCCGCCGCCAAGGCCGCCGCCACCTGGCCGGTAAAAATCGCCAGCGGGAAGTTCCATGGGCTGATGCACACCACCGGCCCCAGTGGCCGGTGCGTGGCGTTGTCAAAGTGCTGCGCCACTTGGGCGGCGTAGTAGCGCAAGAAATCAACAGCTTCGCGCACCTCGGCAACGGCGCTGGCCAAGGTTTTGCCGGCTTCGCGCACCAACAAGGCCATCAGCTGCGCCGTCTCGGCCTCCATCGCGTCGGCCGCACGCAACAGCACTTGGGCGCGTGCCGCTGGCGGCGTCGCCTGCCAAATCGGCGCAGCGTCGTGCGCGGCCTGCAGGGCGGCGTCGACGGTGGCGATGCTGGCCTCCCGCACATAGCCCACTGTGTCGCGCCGGTCCGACGGGTTGTGCACGGCCACCAGCCCGTGCGGCTCTACCAACGCAGCGCCGCGCTCCACACCACACTCAGCGCCACGCCTTGCATCACCCGCTGGATAAGCGCGCCAATCGCTGTGCCCGCTGGCCAGCAAAGCGCTGGAGAGCGAGGCCAGGCGCTGCTCGTTGCCCAGGTCGATGCCGCTGGCATTGGCCCGCTGGGCACCAAAAAGCGCACGCGGCAACACGATCAGCGGATGCGGCAAGCCGAGTTGCGCCTCGTGCTGCGCCTGCGCGGTGACGCTGGCGACCGGGCAGGCCACCAGCTCGGCCAAGGGCAGCGTCGGGTCGGCAATGCGGTTGACAAACGAGGTGTTGGCACCGTTTTCCAACAAGCGCCGCACCAGGTAGGCGAGCAGGCGTGCATGCGCGCCCACCGGCGCATAAATGCGACATGGCCGGGCCAGTTTGCCGTCGGCAAGCGGCCCCACCACCTGCGCATACAGCGGCTCGCCCATGCCGTGCAGGCATTGGAATTCGTACTGGCCGGGGTAGTAGTTCTGGCCCGCCAAGTGGTAAATGGCGCTCAGGGTGTGGGCGTTGTGGGTGGCAAACTGCGGGTAGACCAAGGCCGGTGCGCCCAGCAACTGGCGGGCACAGGCGAGGTAGGCAACGTCGGTATAGGCCTTGCGCGTGTAGACCGGATAGCCCTCCAAGCCGTCAACCTGGGCGCGCTTGATCTCGCTGTCCCAGTACGCGCCCTTGACCAGCCGCACCATCAAGCGGTGCTGGCTGCGGCGCGCCACATCGAGCAGGTAGTCAATCAGCGCCGGGCAGCGTTTTTGGTAGGCCTGGATCACAAAGCCAATGCCATTCCAGCCCGCCAGCGCAGGCTCAAAGCACAGGCGCTCCAGCAAGTCGAGCGACAACTCCAGGCGGTCGGCCTCTTCGGCATCAATGTTCAGCCCAATGTCGTACTGCCGCGCCAACAAGGTCAAGGCCAGCAAACGCGGGTAAAGCTCGTCCATCACCCGCGCATACTGCGCCCGGCTGTAGCGCGGATGCAGCGCCGACAGCTTGACCGAAATGCCCGGCCCCGCGTAGATGCCACGGCCATTCGAGGCCCGGCCAATCGCGTGGATCGCCTGCTGGTAAGCGCCCGCATAGGCTTGGGCGTCAGCCTCGGTGGAGGCGGCTTCGCCCAGCATGTCGTAGGAGTAGCAAAAACCCTCGGCCTCACGCGCCGCCGCATTGGCCAAGGCCGCACCAATCGTCTCGCCGGTGACGAACTGCTCGCCCATCAAGCGCATGGCCATGTCGACGCCCCGGCGCACCAAGGGCTCGCCGCTTTTGCCCAAAATCCGGCCCAAAGACGCCGACAAACCGGCCTCGTTGTGCGTGGCCACCAGTTTGCCGGTCAAAAGCAGGCCCCAGGTCGCGGCATTGACGAACAGGGACGGGCTGTGGCCAACGTGGGTTTGCCAGTTGCCGTTGCCAATCTTGTCGCGGATCAGGGCGTCACGGGTGGCCTTGTCGGGGATGCGCAGCAAGGCCTCGGCCAGGCACATCAAGGCCACCCCCTCCTGCGAGGACAGGGAGAACTCTTGCAACAGCGCCTGCACCACACCGGCCTTGCCGCCCTTGCCGCCCTTGCCATGGCCCGGAGCGCGCAAGGCCGCCGCCAGCCGCAGCGCCATGTTCTGGCTGGCCTCGGCCATTGCGCTGGGCAGCCGCGCCTGCTCTAGCAACAGCGGCAGCAGCGCCGGCTCGGGCGTGCGGTAGGCGGCGGTAATGGCGGCGCGCAGCACCGATTGGGGCAGCACACTTTGCGCAAAATCCACAAAGCACGGCACAGCACTGGCCCCGCTGGCCACGCCATCGGCCAGCGCCGACTCCACCGTCAGCACGGCTGCCAACTCGGCCTGGGGCAGCTCGGCGGGCAGTTGCCCGGCCTCGACCTGCTCCAGATAGGCAAAAATCGCCTGCTTGATCAGCCAATGCGGTGTGCGGTCAAGCTTGCGTGCGGCAAGCTTGAGCCGCTCCCGGCTGGCGTCATCGAGCTTCACGCCAAGAGTGCTGGTGGCCATGGGTACATCCTGTATCTACAAAACAAAACAGCACGGCGCACCAAAGGACACGACTACGCTGCACAAAATGGATATTTTGCACAAGGTGCAACCAAGTACAACCCTTAAAAACCCTAGGAAAAAAATACAGACATAACAAAGGGTTAACACCATTTTTAAAATCAAAACCAAGGGTTAACATGGGCGAAATTAGTGCAACCTAGTTGCTCTTTTGGCCAAAATGGCTTACGCAAAGACCTACTTATCGCGTTTGTCAAAATCCACAAACGCCGTAGACAGCGCCATCAACGCATGTTTGCGCAAGCCCTACCAAGCCTCGGCAAGCCCAGCCAGCCAGCCCCGACATCCCTCCCACAGCCCCAAGGAAACAATCCGCATGCATGCAAATATGCCTACCCTTGTCACTTTCGTCGCCTATATCGCGCTGATGGTCGTGATTGGCTTGCTGGCCTACCGCGCCACGCACAACTTTTCAGACTACATCCTGGGCGGGCGCAGCCTGGGCAGCTTCGTGACAGCCTTATCAGCCGGTGCCTCCGACATGAGTGGCTGGCTGCTGATGGGCCTGCCGGGCGCGATTTTTGTCGCCGGCCTGTCCGAGAGCTGGATTGCGATCGGCCTGGTCATTGGCGCCTACTGCAACTGGCTGTTTGTGGCCGGGCGCTTGCGCATCCACACCGAGCGCAACCACAACGCGCTGACCCTGCCCGACTACTTCACGCACCGCTTCGAGGACCGCAGCCGCGTTTTGCGGGTGCTGTCGGCGCTGGTGATTTTGGTCTTCTTCACCATCTACTGCGCCTCGGGCGTGGTCGCGGGAGCCCGTCTGTTTGAGAGCACGTTTGGCCTGTCGTACAACACAGCGCTGTGGGTTGGTGCCTTGGCCACCATTGCCTATGTGTTCATCGGCGGCTTTTTGGCCGTCAGCTGGACCGACACGGTGCAGGCCACGATGATGATTTTTGCGCTGCTGGTGACGCCGGTTTTTGTGGTTCTGGCGCTGGGCGACATCGACAGCGCCATGGCCAGCATCGAGGCCCATAACCCGGCCTACTTTGACATGTTCAAGGGCCTGAGCTGGGTCGGCATCGTCTCCCTCATGGGCTGGGGCCTGGGCTACTGCGGCCAGCCGCACATCCTGGTGCGCTTCATGGCGGCCAGCTCGGCCAAGACGATTCCCAACGCACGCCGCATCAGCATGCTGTGGATGATTCTGTGCCTGGGCGGCGCCGTTGCCGTGGGCTTCCTAGGCATCGCCTACTTTGCCGAACACCCCGAGTTGGCCTCTGCGGTCAACCAAAACAGCGAGCGGGTCTTTATCGAACTGACCAAAATTCTGTTCAACCCCTGGATTGCAGGCATCGTGCTGTCGGCGATTTTGGCCGCCATCATGAGCACCTTGAGCTGCCAATTGCTGGTCTGCTCCAGCGCCCTGACCGAGGACTTTTACAAGGCCTTCTTGCGCAAAAACGCCAGCCAGCAAGAGCTGGTCTGGGTCGGCCGGGCGATGGTGTTAGCGATTGCCCTGCTCGCCATCGTGATTGCCTCCGACCCCAGCCGCAAAGTGCTAGGCCTGGTCTCCTACGCCTGGGCCGGTTTTGGCGCCGCCTTTGGCCCGGTGGTTTTGCTCTCGGTGCTGTGGCGGCGCATGACGCGCAACGGCGCCCTCGCCGGCATGCTGGTGGGCGCGCTCACCGTGCTGCTGTGGAAGCACTTTGCGCTGTTCGGTCTGTATGAAATCATCCCCGGCTTCGCCTTCGCCAGCATCGCCATCGTGCTGGTCAGCCTGCTCGGCCAAGCCCCATCCGAGCGCATCCAGCGCAACTTTGACGAGGCCGATGCGCTGTACCGGAGTTTGTAAGACCTGGCCAGACCGTTACCGCCATCCATGCCAGCCGGTGAGCAAAATCCCAATGTTCGCCAGCAAACCCAAGCCCCAGACCATGCTGCGTGCGCTGGCCCAGTCGCGCAGGTAGCAGGCAATAAAGACACAGCGCAGCAGCACGTAGGCCAGCGCCAGCCCATCGACCCAGGCTTGCGCAGCGCCCAGTTGGTGGGCAATCACCACGGCGCCGATGAAAAACGCCAGGCCCTCAAAGCTGTTCGCCTGCGCTGCGTTGGCGCGCGCACTGCGCCCTGTTTGTTGCAGCAGCCAGGCGCGCGGCTGGTGGTTGTCAAAACCACGCGACTTCGCCAACACGGCGCACACCAGCGGCAGCAGCGCGGCCACCAAGACGCACCAGTACGCGATGGTAAAAGGGGCTTGGCCCGTTGAAGATATATCCATAATTTAAGCCTTTCATGCCTATAACGCATACTGGTATTGCGCCATAAGCTATCAAAATAATAGCAAAACACACCAAGCCCGCCTAACTGTCATGCATGGGCCAAGCACCACCGAGCGATAAAACCACGCCGCGAGACGAGCGCGCCGCTTCCAGTGCACCCGTGGAGCTGGCTCTGCCAGGCCACTGGGTGCGCCCCCTTGAGGGGGCGAGCGCCGCAGGCGCGACAGGGGTGGCCTAAATTCACCAGCCGCACGCCGTTCAGCGCCGGTCCACCAGCGCATGGGCGATGGTGCCCAAATCGACATACTCCAGCTCGCTGCCCATGGGCACGCCGCGCGACAGCTTGGTCACGCGCACTTGGCGGCTCTTGAGCGCCTCGCTGATGACGTGGGCGGTGGCCTCGCCTTCGCCGGTGAAGTTGGTCGCCAAGATGACTTCTTGCACCACGCCGTCGCTGGCGCGTTGCAGCAGTTTTTTCAGGCCGATCTCGTTCGGCCCGATGCCGTCGAGCGGGCTTAAGCGCCCCATCAGCACGAAATACAGGCCCTTGAAAGCGCCGGTGCGCTCCATCGCCGACTGGTCGGCGGGGGTCTCGACCACGCAGAGTTTGCTGGCGTCGCGGCTAGCGTCTTGGCAGGTACGGCACAGCTGCGCTTGCGCAAAAGTGTGGCAGCGCTCGCAGTGGCGCACGTTGTGCACCGCCGCTTGCAAGGCCTGCGCCAGTTGCTCAGCGCCTGGGCGATCGTTTTGCAACAGGTGAAAGGCCATGCGCGCCGCGGTCTTGATGCCCACGCCGGGCAAGCGGCGCAGCGCCTGCACCAACGCGTCGAGGTCGTTGTCCGCGCTCATACGCCGTCCAGTGGCCGTGCGCGCCGCCAGCGCTGCGGCGCAAAACCATGCAGGGTTCGCATGGCCGTCAGAACGGCAGCTTCATGCCGCCCGGCAGGCTAGGCATGCCGGCGCTGATCTTGGCCATTTTCTCTTCGCTGGTGGCTTCGGCCCGGCGCACGGCGGCGTTGAAGGCCGCTGCCACCAGGTCTTCGAGCATGTCTTTGTCCTCGCTCAGCAGGCTGGGGTCGATGGTGATGCGCCGAACTTCATGCTTGCACGTCATCAACACCTTGACCAAGCCGGCCCCGGCCTCGCCTTCGACTTCGATGAAGGCGAGCTCGTCTTGCGCTTTTTTGAGGTTGTCTTGCATCGCCTGGGCTTGCTTCATGAGTCCGGCGAGTTGTCCTTTGTTGAACATGGTGGTCTTTCTTGGATGGTTGGGGGATAGAGACGGGGAAATGAGGCGGGAAGATAGAGGGCGCACGCAAACAAGGATGCGTGGGCGCCAGCGCAGGTGTTGACGGGCTTTGAAACCGCCAAGTTTGGTGGGTGGTGGGCTACGGGCGCTAACTTTCATGAATCTGGGCGACGTCCCGGATGATGAAACTGCGCCGCGAGACGCGGCGCGCCGCTTCCAGTGCAGCTGTGGATCTGTGGATCTGCTTTGCCAGGCCACCGGGTGCGCCCCCTTGAGGGGGTAGCGCCGCAGGCGCTTCGGGGGTGTTTCACGTTAAACCGGTTGAATGCTACCGGGCACGATTTTCGCCGCAAAGTCGCGCACCAAGGTTTGCACCACGGCGTCGTTCATCACAATCGCCTCGGCCCGCTGTTGCCGCGCAACGCCGGCGCTGGCGTTGCGCCGGGCCGGACTGTCGCTGACGCTGCCGATCTCGACGCTGAGCTGCGCAGCATGTCCCGCCGCCTCCAAGGCCGCGCGCAGCCGTTCGCGCGCAACCGGCTGGCTCACAGATTCGCGCTCGACCCGCAGCGTCCAATGCGCGCCACTGCGGCCCACCAGTTGCGACTGCAAGGCCAGCTCGCGCACCAAGGCGGTGATGCTGCCATCGGCGACCAGCTGCTGCACGACGGCATGCCAGAGCTCGCCATCAGCGTCGGGCGTGGCAGCGGCGCTGGCCACAGCGGGCGGCGGCGCTGTCGACGCGGCTGGTTCCGGTTCCGGCTCTGGTTCTGGCTCCGGTTCGGGTTCTGGCTTATCCGTGGGCGGTAAAGCTACTTTATTTATAGCTAATTGCGCTTTATCAACAAGCGTTTCATGCCTATTTTGTTCTAAAACATCAAGCACCCCGGTCGTGCTTGTGCTGCCAAGCTCCGTGGGCACATCCTCCCAAGGCGGCGGCTGGCGGACGTTCATCGCCGCGGGCTCGGCCACCGGGGCGCGAACGGCGGGAGCTGGGACTTCGGTTGGCAGGCCAGCCGCTGGGGCGGCCATTGGCGGCGGCGGCACGACCGGCGCAGGCGGCGTCATTGGCGCGACCGGTGCGACCGGCGCAATTGGTGCAATCGGCGCAGCCAGGCTCCGCGCCGCGCTGTCTGCGCTGGGTGCGGGCTTGAACGCCAGCAAACGCAGCAACACCATCGTCAGCGCCGCATATTCATCCGGGGCCAAGCCAAGCTCAGAGCGGCCATGCAGGCACATGCTGTACAGCAGCTGGGTCTCATCGGCAGGCATGGTCTGCGCCAAACGGGCTGTTTCTGCCGCTTCGGCGTCGGCCTCGGCAGCCAAGGCAGCCCGCTCTGGCACCGCTTGCAACACCGCCATGCGCTGGAGCACGGCGCTGATTTCCTCCAACGTCGAGGCCGCCGACAAGCCGTTCACGCGCAGCGCCTCGGTGGTCTCGACCACGGTCTTGGCGTCGCTCTGCGCCAGTGCCCCAATCAGGGCAAACGCATAAGAGCGGTCGACACTGCCCAGCATCTGGCGCACCGCCGCCTCTTGCAAGGCGCCCCCCGGCTCGGAGCCCGCAAAGGCAATCGCCTGGTCGGTCAGCGACAAAGCGTCGCGCATCGAGCCGCGCGCGGCCCGCGCCAGCAGCCGCAGCGCCTGCGGCTCGGCGGGCACGCTCTCAAGTTGCAGCACATGCACCAAATGCTCAAGCACCGTCTCAGGCGCCATCGGCCGCAGGTTGAACTGCAAGCAGCGCGAGAGCACCGTGACCGGCACTTTTTGCGGGTCGGTGGTGGCCAGTACAAATTTCAAGTATTCGGGTGGCTCCTCCAGCGTCTTGAGCATCGCGTTGAAGGCGGTGTTGGTCAGCATGTGCACCTCGTCGATCATGAAGACCTTGAAGCGCCCCTGCACCGGCTTGTAGACCGCCTGCTCCAGCAACGCCTGGACTTCGTCAACGCCCCGGTTCGAGGCTGCGTCGAGCTCGGTGTAGTCGACAAAACGGCCACTGTCGATATCGCAACAAGCATGGCAAACACCACACGGCGTGGCCGTGATGCCGCCCTGCCCGTCGGCGCCCACACAGTTGAGCGACTTGGCCAAAATGCGCGACACCGTGGTCTTGCCAACCCCCCGGGTGCCGGTGAACAGGTAGGCGTGGTGCAGCCGCTGGCTTGTCAGCGCATTGGTCAAAGCCTGCACCACGTGCGGCTGACCCACCATTTCGGTGAAATTGCGGGGGCGGTATTTGCGGGCGAGCACGAGGTAGGACATGGCGCGCATTTTACGTTGGGGGATAAGCTCGCCCCCAGGCTGCGCGCACTGCGTGTCGCTTCGCCAACCCCCTACCGGGGGCGATGCCTGCGGACTGGCAAAGCCAGATCCGCGCATCCTGGCTCACCCAGGCTGTGCGCATGCTTGGCGCTCAGCATTTTTTGCCTCCAGCCGTAGCGCATCAACCTAGAAGTCAATCTGCATCAGGGTCGGAGAAGCTAACTGTCATGCATGGCCAAGCACCCCGAGCGATGAAACCGCGCCGCGAGACGA
>JAYVXE010000148.1:0-1995 GCA_043785395.1 Burkholderiaceae bacterium
TGTCGGACTTGGGGCGTCGAACAGCGAAAACCGCAGGTTTCTACAAAATCGGCCCCAGCGAGGACAGTTTTTGCCGGATTTGCAGGCTCATAGCCCGGCTATGGGCCCAAAAGACGGTGTTCTCGAAGAGCGGCGAAGCCAAAAATGGACCGCTGCGGTCGATTTTCAGCCGGCGCTCCCCAAGTCCGACAGGCTCCTAGGGCGCACAACGGTCGCCCGAAGGCTTGAGAGCCGTGCAGGCCTGAAGCCGACAGCGGCGCGCACAACGACCGCCGCCGCCCACGCCTTTTGTGCAACCCGCTCGCTCTGTCCTTAACAGGCCAAAAAAAAACCACCTTGCGGTGGTTTTTTTTGGCCTGTTAAGAATTTACTTCTTATCGGCGGAAAGTGCTTCGGCAGCAGCCGTGGCAGCTGCTGCTGCTGCGGCCTTGGCTGCATCTTCCAGCGGGGCAACTTCGGCTGGTGCAGCTGGTGCAGCCTCGGCGGCGGCGGGAGCTACTTCTGCGGGTGCTTCGACGGCCGGTGCAGGTGCTTCGACGGCAGGTGCAGCAACAGGTGCTGGTTCTTCCTTCTTGCCACAAGCAGCCAAGATAGCTGCGGCGATAACGGCGGCCAATACGAGTGATTTATTCATTTCAAATTTCCTTGATGGACGGATAAAACATTTCCGGGAATGCCACAACGCCACAATTTCTCAGTGCTGTGGGAGCTGCGCAGACATGCGATAAAACTCACCTAGGGATTATATGGACTCTTCGCAAGCGGCCACCAACCCAAAAGCGCTTAGCCAGTGATTCCATGACTTTGCTGTGGCGAATTTCACACGCCAGCCGCCACATCCGCATGCAACCAGCCGTCTTCACACCAAGAACGCAGCAACTCCAGCGCCCCTGCACTGGCGCGTGCCAGCTCCGCTGCGCCCAAACTTCGCTGATTGGCCAACTGCCGCATCAGCTGGGCGTCGCGGCCACTGGCGCGAAACGCTTCACCGTTGATAAAGACATGCTGCGCGTCATACAGCATGCGGCTGCTGCGCGCCAAGCTGACCTGCTGCAGCGCAGCGGGCACGGCGCTGGCCTCGAACCAGACGTTGGCTTTGGGCTCGCTCAGGTACTCACCCAGGCTGCGGGCCAGGGCCTGCGGGTCTTGCAAGGCACGCTCCAGCGCGTCGCGGGCAAACTCCAGCAGCGCGGGCGGCAGCGCTGCGGGCTCGGCCACGGCGGCTTGGCGCGCATCGCGGTAGAGCACCGGCTCAGCCCCATCCTCCACCGCGTCGTTGGCGCTATCGGCCAGGCGCAGCAGCAATTCGCGCCCCAACTCACCGCGTTGGGGGGCGCGAAAACCGACCGAATAGGTCATGCATTCGCCCTGCGCCACGCCGTCATGGGCGTAGCGCGGCGGCAGGTACAGCATGTCACCAGGCTCCAGCACAAACTCTTCTTCGGGCACAAAATTCGCCAGCACCTTGAGCTGCAAACCCTCTTGCAGGCTCAAATCAGTTTGCCGTCCAATGCGCCAGCGGCGCCTCCCGTGGGCTTGCAGCAAAAATACGTCGTAGCTGTCAAAGTGCGGCCCAACGCCGCCGCCATCACTGGCGTAGCTGATCATCACGTCGTCCAAGCGTGCGTCCGGGATAAAACGAAACTGCTGCTGCAAACGGTGTACGGCGGGCTCCAATGCGTCCACACCTTGCACCAGCAAGGTCCATTCGCGCTGCGTCAGGGCCGGCAACATGCGCCGCGACAGGGGGCCGCTGCGCAGTTGCCAGCCCTGCTCCGTGTGCTGCACCAAACGCGACTCCACGTCCTCGCGTGCCGCCAGCGCGAACAGCGCGGCGCGGCCCAGCGGTGCCTTGAACTGCGGTATCGCCTGGCGTACCAACAAGGGTTTTTTCTGCCAATGGCGGTGCATGAATTGCTGCGGGCTGAGGCCGCCCAGCAGCGGCAAGGCCTGAGTGATGTCGATCATGGATGGGGCAATCAAAAAGACGCGCGG
>JAYVXE010000149.1:0-6739 GCA_043785395.1 Burkholderiaceae bacterium
GCTGTTGGGCGCCACCCATTTGCCGGTGCTGGTGGTGCGGGATTGAGCGCTGAACTTGGCCCACCCCCGTAGCGCCTGCGGCGCTCCCCCTCAAGGGGGCGCACCCGGTGGCCTGGTGAACTTAGACCACCCCCGTAGCGCCTGCGGCGCTACCCCCTCAAGGGGGCGCACCCGGTGGCCTGGCGGAGCCAGATCCACGGGTGCACTGGAAGCTGTGCGCTCGTCTCGCGGCGCGGTTTCATCGCTTGGTGGTGCTTGGCCCATGCATGACACTTGGCGAACTTGGCGAACTTGGCACTCGGCTTTGAGCGCCCTGCCAAGCCTGATTGTCAAATACGGCAAAATCGCGCCTCTTGACCGCCGCCGCCGAAACAACAGCCCTTGGCCTTGGCACTCTTATTGACGATCCCTCGCTTCCCAGAAAGACCAGTCTCCCATGTGTTTTCTCTCGACTTCCCGGCGCCTGTTGGCGGTCTCGCTCCTTGCGGCTTCGGCCTCCGTCTTGGCCCAGGCGCCCAACTGGCCGGCGCGTCCGGTACGGCTGATCGTGCCGTTTCCGGCCGGCGGCGCCACCGATTTGGTGGCGCGGGTGATTGCCCAGCGGGTCTCCAAGGACATCGGCCAGCAGGTCATTGTGGACAACAAGGCCGGTGCTGGCGGCACGATTGGCTCTGGCGAGGCCGCCAAAGCGCCCGCCGATGGCCATACCCTGCTCTTCACCACCAGCAGCACGCATGCCATCTCGCCGCACCTGATGCCCAAGCTGTCGTATGACGCGGTCAAGGATTTCACACCGGTTGCGCATCTGGCCGACGCCTCCAATGTGTTGCTGGTGAGCAATTCGCTGCCGGTAAAAACTGTGGCCGAGCTGGTGGCCTATGCCAAACAGCGCCCGGATCAGCTGAACTACGCCAGCAGCGGCAACGGCACCATCGTGCACCTGACCAGCGAGGCCTTCAAGGCGCAGACGGGCACGGCCATCGTCCATATTCCTTACAAAGGCACGGGGCTGGCGATTCCGGATGTGATTTCGGGCTCGGTGCAGATGCTGTTTGACGCCATTCCGACCGGCTTGCCGCATGCCACCAGTGGCCGTTTGCGGGCGCTGGCGGTGACCGGTGAGAAACGCTCGGCGTTGGCGCCTGAGCTGCCCACCATGGCCGAGTCGGGCTTGCCAGGCTTCTCGTCGATCACCTGGTTTGGCCTGTACGCGCCGCGCAATGTGCCAGCGCCGCTGGTGGCGCGGGTGCATGAGGCCTTTGTGCAGGCGGTGCAAGCGCCCGAAGTGGTGGCCAGTCTGGCCAAGGTCGGGGTCGAGTCGGCGGCGCCCAGCAGCCCGGCGCAGTTCGCCAGCATGGTGGCCCGCGACAGCCGTCGCTGGGAAAAAATCATCCGCGACCGCCACATCACTTTGGAATAAAAGGCCTTGCCATGTCCCCCAGCTCTGTTTTGAACTTTCACAATCCCTACCCTTCGGCCCGCTCGGCCGTGCTCGGGCGCAACGCCGTCAGTACCTCGCAGCCGCTGGCGGCGCAGGCGGGCCTGCGCATGCTGTTGGCGGGTGGCAACGCGGTAGACGCCGCAGTTGCCAGCGCCATGGCCTTGACGGTGGTCGAGCCGACCGGCTGCGGCCTGGGCAGCGACGGCTTTGCCATGGTCTGGGACGGCCAGCAATTGCACGGTCTGAACGCTTCGGGCCGGGCGCCGGCGGCCTGGACGGCAGACCGCTTCCAAGGCCGCAGCGCCATGCCCGACACCGGCTGGGAGGCTGTCACGGTGCCGGGCGCGGTATCGGCCTGGAGCGCTTTGTCGCGCCGCTTTGGCCGGCTGCCGTTCGCCCAGCTGGCCGCGCCAGCGATTGACTACGCCCGCAACGGCTTTGCCGTCTCGCCGGTGATCGCCCAGCTGTGGGCGCTGGGTGGGCAGCGGCTGGGTGCGCAGCCGGGTTTTGCCGAGTGTTTCTTGCCCGGTGGCCGGGCACCTGTTGCGGGTGAGATCTTTCGCAGCGCCGCCCATGCCGCGTCGCTGGAGGCGATTGCCGACAGCCACGGCGAAGCTTTTTACCGGGGCGCATTGGCAGAAAAAATCGCCGCCCATGCCAAGGCCCATGGCGCAGCCCTTAGCGCCGACGACCTGGGCGCCCACAGCGCCGACTGGTGCGGCACGCTGGCCCAGCCGTTCAAGGGCTCGGTGGTGCACGAGCTGCCGCCCAATGGCCAGGGCATTGCCACGCTGATGGCGCTGGGCATGCTGGAGGCGCTGGGTATTGGCGACCAGCCGGTTGACCACATCGACACCGTGCATTTGTCGGTTGAGGCGATGAAGCTGGCGCTGGCCGACCTGCACCACTACAACGCCGACATCGACGCCATGCAGATCACGCCGGCGCAGCTGCTCGACCCGGCCTATTTGGCCGAGCGCGCCCAGCTGATCGACCGCCAGCACGCGGGCGACCCCGGCCACGGCGCGCCCAAGCCAGGCGGCACGGTCTACGTTGCCGCAGCCGACGCCAGCGGCATGATGGTCTCCTTCATCCAGTCCAACTACATGGGTTTTGGCTCGGGCATTGTGGTGCCGGGCACCGGCATCAGCCTGCAAAACCGGGGCCACGGTTTTTCGTTGCAAGCCGGCCACGCCAACCAGGTTGGGCCGCGCAAGCGCCCCTCGCACACCATCATCCCGGCGTTTGCAACGCACGCCAACGGTCAGGCGCAGATGGCGTTTGGCGTGATGGGCGGGCCCATGCAGTCGCAAGGCCATGTGCAAATGGCCTTGCGTGTGCTGCATTACCAGCAAAACCCGCAAGCCGCCGCCGACGCGCCGCGCTGGCGCGTCACCGGTGGCCTTGGGCTGGCGCTAGAGCCCGGCTTTGACGCAGACGTCGTGCGCCAGCTCAGCGAGCGCGGCCACGCCGTCAGCGTCGAGCGCGGCAACGGCGTGTTTGCCTTTGGCGGTGCGCAGCTCATCGTGCGCCAGGGCGACAGCTACATCGCCGGCTCAGATCCGCGCAAAGACGGGCAGGCGGTGGCGTGGTGAACTTGGCCCACCCCCGAAGCGCCTGCGGCGCTCCCCCCTCAAGGGGGCGCACCCGGTGGCCTGGTGAACTTAGACCACCCCCGTAGCACCTACGGTGCTTCCCCCTCAAGGGGGCGCACCCAGTGGCCTGGCAGAGCCAGAGCCACGGGTGCGCTGGAAGCTGTGCGCTCGTCTCGCGGCGCGGTTTCATCGCTCGGTGGTGCTTGGCCCAGTGCCTGACAGTTAACAGAGACGGGGAAGCCGATCGGACGTGGCAATCGCCAGCGCGCGCAAGTCTTGCTGAAGACTTGCTGAAGTCTTGCTGAAGTCTTGCTGAAGTCTTGCCAAGGAATCGCAGTACGGCAAGGGAAAAGAACCAGGACTTGCGGAAAATTGTCCTGGCTAGGCATTTTTCCGCAGACAGTACATCTGGTACGGCTGGTACGGCTGGTCAAAAAAACGACGCCAGGGCGGTTTTGCGCAAGTCCTGCTGATCAAGGGTAGCTGAGCGATACCGACTCAGCGATACACACCGGCTTGGCCACGCCTTGGCACTCCACCACCACCGCCCAAGTCAGCTGCATGCCGTCCTGCGCCACCGGCTCGGCCTTGCGCAAGGTGATGTGCGCACGCAAACGGCTGCCGACCGGCACCGGCGCGGTAAAGCGCACCTTGTTCACGCCGTAGTTCACGCCCATGCGCACCTGCTTGACACACAGCGCCGACTGGAAGAACTGCGGCAGCAGCGACAGCGTCAAAAACCCATGCGCAATCGGCGCACCAAACGGGCCCTGGCTGGCCCGCTCCAGATCGACGTGAATCCATTGGTGGTCTCCCGTGGCTTCAGCAAAGCTGTTGATTTGCTGCTGGCTGATGGTGACCCAGTCGCTGCTGGCAACTTCTTGGCCGACACAGGCGGCAAGCTCGGCAAGTGTTTCGAAGGTTTTCATCCGGCCAGACTGTAGTCGCCCCCACCCGTCCCTGCGTGTCCAGCCGGCGACAGCTCGCCACCACCACGGGCCCAAGAGCAGGCGCAGGGCGCCCAGCCAGAGCGGATCTTGGGCAAACCAGAACCTGCACGCCCCCAGATGGCTGCCCCCCCAAACAGCTGCTGCAAAGTACGGCTGCGGCAGTCGCTGGCCCCGTGCCCAGACCAGCTTAAGCCGCCTCGCACCCGGCCAAGGCTGGCGTTGGCTCGATCACCTTGCGGTCCAGCGACGCTGTGTACACCGTCAGCGCCAGCGCACACAAGGTCACGCCTGCGGCCACCAGCGGGATCGTCTGCAGCGACCAGCCGGCACTGATGACCACGCCGCCCAGCCACGCGCCGATGGCGTTACCCAGGTTGAATGCGCCAATATTGAGGGTGGATGCCAGACTGGGCGCGTCGCCAGCCTGGCTCACCACGCGTGCCTGCAACGGCGTGCCAGAGGAAAAGGCCACCATGCCCCAAACCACCACGCTCAGAACTGCGGGCCACAGCCAGGCGCTGGTGTACGAGAACGCGGCCAGCACCACCGCCAACACGGCAAAAATGCCCATCAGCGACGGCATGGGCTTCCAGTCGGCCAGACGGCCACCCACCAGATTGCCCACGGTCAAACCCACGCCGCACAGCAACAACACGCCACTGACGTTCTGCGGCGACACACCGGTCACGTCGCGCAGGATGGGGCTGATGTAGGTGAACACGGTGAACATGCTGGTCGAGGCCAGCACGCTCACCCCCAGCGCCAGCAGCACCTGCTTGTTGCGCAGCACGCGGAACTCGCCCAAGGCACTGCCGCTGAGCGTGTGGCGCAGCTTGGGCACCCAGCGCAGTACGGCCAAGATGGCAAGGACACCCATCACCGCAACGGCCCAGAAGGTGGAGCGCCAGCCCAGTTGCTGGCCCATCAGCGTGCCCAGCGGCACGCCCAGCACGTTGGCCAGCGTGAGGCCGGTGAACATCAGCGCCATGGCCTGCGCCCGTTTGTGCGGCGCAACCACACTGGCCGCCACCACTGCACCGATACCAAAGAAGGCTGCATGGCAAAACGAGGTGGCCACGCGGGCGACCATCAGCCACGCATAGTTGGGCGCCAGTGCGCAGCCAATATTGCCCAGAATAAACAGCGCCATCAGCCAGGCGAGAGTTGTCTTGCGTGGCAACCGGGCGCTGGCCACGGCCAGGATAGGGCCGCCAACCGCCACACCTAAAGCGTAGGCGGACACCAGCATGCCTGCGGCGGGAATACTCACCGCCAAGTCCTGCGCCACTTCGGGCAGCAAGCCCAGGATGACAAATTCGGTGGTGCCGATACCAAAGGCGGCCACGGCCAGGGCGAGAAGAGGAAGATTCATGGTGTCTGTCGGGGGCGTGCGGCTGGCGCAGCTTCAGGAGCGCGAGAAGGCGGGATGGTTGAAATTTCGGGAAAACCCTTGGATTCTAGGGTTTACAGGAAACCTCTGCACCAGCATGATTTATGAATGAAATAGGCATCTAAAGACCACCAACATTGCGCAAATAGCTATGTATTTTATAGCAAAAATACGCCTATGGTGCACCGATAGGCGCCGCTGCAGCAACACCCGCAAGCTGCTACCCTGCGCAGATTCCACAGTTTCGGAGACCCTATGGCGCAAGCACCCAGCCCCGACAACATGCACTTCTACCGCCCCGCCGAAGGCCACGGCCTGCGCCACGACCCGTTCAACGCCATCGTCGGGCCGCGCCCCATCGGCTGGATCTCTTCGCAGGATGGGCAGGGCCGCCTGAACCTGGCGCCCTACAGTTTTTTCAACGCCTTCAACTACACACCACCCATCGTGGGGTTTGCCAGCATTGGCGCCAAAGACAGTCTGCGCAACATCGAGCAGACCGGCGAGTTTGGCTGGAGTCTGGCCACCCGCGCGCTGGCCGAGCACATGAACCAGACCTGCGCCGCAGTAGGCCCCGAGGTGGACGAATTTGCGCTGGCAGGCCTGGCGCCAGTGGCCTCACGCGAGATCGCCGTGCCGCGTGTGGCGATGAGCCCGGTGTCGTTTGAATGCCGCGTCAGCCAGATTGTGCAACTGCAAGGGGCGGCGGGAAACAAGGTGCAAACCTGGCTGGTGCTGGGCGAAGTGGTGGCGGTACACATCGCCAAGAGCCTGCTGCCCGACGGGGTGTACGACACGGCAGCGGCCCACCCCATCCTGCGCGGCGGCGGGCCGGCCGACTACTTTGAGCTGGGAGATTTGTTCAAGATGCGGCGGCCTGGATAGGCGCCGCCCAGCGCCAACACCCCGCACCAGCCAGCAAACCCGTCTTCCAAAAGACGCAACAAAGCGCAATGCCGGGAAGAAAAAACCCCAAAAATCAAGCACGTAAAACCACCATGCAGCCAGAGCCACTGCGGGTATGAAAAACACGCGGTGGATCGATCAAAACGCCTACGTTTGGTAGGCTTTCCAATACTCCGCGTCCTGCGTCTTCGCGTACAGCTCCAGCAAATTATCCTGGGCAAGGCTGGCAATCTGCGAGACATGGTTGCTGGCTTCGTTGATTTTCAACGACAGCGCCATCCTTTCTTGCGGGCTGGTGCTGGCCTCAAACTTCTCCTTCAACTCCTTCTGATAACCAGAGAGCCCAAGCATATCGTTGCCAAGCCTTTGCTGAATCTGCAAGCCTGCATCCACATCGGCTTGCCCGATCTCAGCGTGCGTCTGGCCCATGCGGTTTTCTGACAACGCATCCAGCTCT
>JAYVXE010000150.1:0-6738 GCA_043785395.1 Burkholderiaceae bacterium
TGGCCTGGCAGAGCCAGCTCCACGGGTGCACTGGAAGTTGCAGGCTCGTGTCGTGCTGTGGTGAACTTGGCCCACCCCCGTAGCGCCTGTGGCGCTTCCCCCCTCAAGGGGGCGCACCCGGTGGCCTGGCAGAGCCAGCTCCACGGGTGCACTGGAAGTTGCAGGCTCGTGTCGTGCTGTGGTGAACTTGGCCCACCCCTGTCGCGCCTGCGGCGCTCGCCCCCTCAAGGGGGCGCACCCGGTGGCCTGGCAGAGCCAGATTCACGGGTGCACTGGGGGCGGCGCGCTCGTCGTCGCGTTCCTTGTTTCATCGTTCGGGGCGCTTGGCCCATGCATGAGAGTTAGGCCGGGCTGACAGCTCGGCGCACGGCGACCCGGCCCGTGCCTGCGCCATGGCTGGGGGCAGCATGGTCGAATAAAAATAAGTAGCTATAAAGTGATGCTGTTAAAGCGCTAGAGCAATAAAACATTCTTTAAATTAGCACGCGCTGGAAAGGCTGGAAAGGCTGGAAGGGACGAAGATGGGGGGGGATTTGTCATGCCGGTGCCGGTTTAGGCGCCGTGGGCTTGGCGCACGGCATCGGCATCGAACGACAGCTGCCAGGCGGGCGGGCGCTTGGCGCGCAGGGCGGCAATGCCTTCCGCGCCTTCTGCGCCCTCGCCGTGCAGGCAGGCCGCAAACTGCTGCGCGGCGTTGTCCAGCAGCGCGGCCAGCGGCTGCTGCTCAAGCGCTTGCAGCAAGGACTTCAAGCGCCGGTTGGCCTGCGGTGCACAGCGCGCAATGCGGCTCAGCCACTGCGCCAGCAAGGCATCGAGCGCGGCGCTGTCGCTGGCCAGCGCATCGACCAGACCGAGCTGCAGCGCCAGCTCGCCGCTGACCCGCTCGGCGCTCAAGCCCAGGCGGCGCGTGACGCGCTGGCCCAGCCGGGCCACCACAAAGGGTGCGATCTGTGCCGGAATCAGCCCGAGCGAGGTTTCACTCAGCGCAAACTTGGCGTCTACCGTGGCCAGCACAATGTCGGCGGCGCAGGCCAGGCCCATGCCGCCGCCCATCGCCGCGCCCTCCACGGCGGCCAGCACCGGCACCGGCAAGGCCACCAAGCGCTGCATGAAATGGCCAAAGGCGCGGTTTTGCAGCGCTGTCGAAGCGGCACTGGCCTGGCCAGCGTCCGTGGTCAGCCGCTCCTGAAAATTGGCGACATTGCCGCCAGCGCAAAAAAAGCCCTGGCTGCCGCGCAGCACCAAGGCCCGCACGCCGCTGTCGGACTCGGCCAAGCCCAGCACCTGCGCCAGCTCGGCCACCATGGCCGGCGTCAGCGCGTGGCGGCTGGCGGGCTGGTTGAGCGTGGCGAACAGCACGCCGTGCAGGCGCGTGAGTCGGATGTGTTGAAAGTCATTCATGAAAGCTCCTTGTTGCTTGCTTGCGGCCCCGATTGCGGCCCATGTCCATCAGCCCCATCTGGCGGGCAATCACCCTCGACATGACTTCGTCGGCGCCGCCACCACCACCACCAATATAGGTCTGGGTCGCCACATAGACCAGCACCTCAGCGGGCATTCTTGCCCGAAGGGTTAATGTGACCACCCCCGTAGCACCTGCGGTGCTTCCCCCTTGAGGGTGGACTTGGCCCACCCCCGTAGCGCCTGCGGTGCTTCCCCCTTGAGGGGGCGCACCCGGTGGCCTGGCAGAGCCAGTTCCACGGGTGCACTGGAAGGGGTGCGCTCGTCTCGCGGCGCGGTGGACTTGGCCCACCCCCGTAGCGCCTGTGGCGCTCGCCCCCTCAAGGGGGCGCACCTGGTGGCCTGGCAGAGCCAGCTCCACGGGTGCACTGGGGGCGGCGCGCTCGTCTTGCGGCGTGGTTTCATCGCTCGGTGGCGCTTGGCCAGCGCATGACAGTTAGCGCGATCCAAAGTTGCGGGCGTTGCTGGCGTTGCTGGCGCTGAAGTATCCGGCACGGCGCGGGCCCTGGCAGGCCAATCCCCCCGGGCTTGGTGCGCTAGAGTCCAGGGATGAATTTCGAAAAAACCGTATGACCCACGCTCCGTTGTTCTCGGCCATGGCACCTTCAATGCGTTTGTCCGAGCGCGTGGCGGATGCCCTGGCCGCAGAGATCCGGTCCGGGCGTCTGCAGCCGGGCGACAAACTCCCAACGGAGCCCGAGCTGGTCACGCAGTTCGCCGTCAGCCGAACGGTGGTTCGCGAGGCTGTCTCGCGCTTGAAATCGATCGGCTTGGTGGATGCCAAGCAAGGCAGCGGCGTCTATGTGCTGGAAGCCAGCATCCCGCCCTTGAGCTTCGACGCCGGCTATGCCGTCTCGAAAGAGGCGGTGGTCCAGATGGTGGAGCTCAGGCGCGCGCTCGAAGCAGAGGTCGCCGGGCTCGCGGCGCAGCGCCGCACGGAGGCCGACGTGCAGCGCATTCGACAAGCCATTGCCGCCCTGAACAAGGCCGTCGCAGACGGTGGCGACGGGGTGCTCGAAGACGTGGCCTTTCACCGCGCCATTGCCGACTCGGCGCGCAACCCGTTTCTGCTCAGCACGCTTGCCTACCTCAGCCGCCTGTTGCACGGCGCAACCCGGGTCACCCGCGCCAACGAGGCCCGACGCGGCGACTTCGCCCGCCAGGTCAGCGACGAGCACGACGCGATTCTTGCCGCCATCGCATCGGGCGACGCGACGGCAGCACGCGCGGCCGCGTGCGACCACATGAACAACGCGATCCGCCGCATCGAGGAAGCCGACCCGGCGTTCTGGAAGCAGGAAGGCACCGTGTTGGCGCAGGCCTTGATGGGCGGCCTTCTCCCCCACGCGCCCGGTTGAAGAGGCCTGGGGCAATCCATTAGGGTGTAATTCAGCCAAAGTCATATGATGACCATATCAATACAATGCGGGCACAGCGACCCGCAAGTCCGCGTTCGCGCCGCTTCAAGGAAAAAATCCATGCAACGGAGAAGCTTCATACTCACGGCGGGAGGCCTTACAGCCAGTCTAGTCACCTCCAGCGTCTTCGCCCAGACCGGCTGGCCGAGCCGCCCGCTCAGGCTGATCGTGCCGTTCCCGCCCGGCGGGTTGATCGACAACATGGCGCGTTTACTGGCGCCGCGCATGGGGCTGGCGTTGGGTCAACCTGTGGTGGTGGACAACAAGCCCGGCGCGGGCGGCAATATCGGCGCGGCCGAGGTGGCGCGTGCCGCAGCCGACGGCTACACGTTGTTGATGGCCTCGCCACCCCTGACCATCAGCCCCGCGGTCTATCGCTCGCTGCCCTACCAAGCAAAGCAGATTGCGCCCATCGCCTTGCTGGGGTACGTGCCGAACGTGCTGCTGGTCAATCCGGCCAGTGGCATCACCTCGGTGGCCGATCTGGTGGCGCGCGCGAAGGCGCAGCCAGGCAAGTTGAACTACGCCTCCAACGGTAACGGCACTTCGCTGCACCTGAGTGCGGAGCTTTTCAAGGCCCGTACCGGTACTTTTTTCACCCATATTCCCTACCGTGGCGCGGCCGCCGCCATTACAGGCCTGCTGGCGGCCGAGGTCGACATGATGTTCGACAACCTGCCCTCGGCCATCGGCCAGATCCAGGCCGGGCGCCTGAGGGCGCTGGCCGTCACGACACGACAGCGCAGCCCGGCACTGCCGGGCGTGCCCACTCTGGCCGAATCTGGCGTGCCGGGTTTCGAGGTCAGTGCCTGGTTTGGCCTCGCGGGCCCGGCAGGACTGCCAGCGCCCGTGCTCATGCAGCTCGAAACACTGGTCGCGCGCATCGCCGCCGACCCGGAGGTCGTGGCCGCCATGGCACGCCAGGGAGCCGACCACTTACCCATGGGCGGCCGGGCTTTCCAAGCCTTCCTCGATGCTGAAACAGCGCGCTGGAAAAAGGTGACCGAGGTCGCAAAGATTCAGTTGGATTGACGCCGATCGACCGCCCCCATGCGCCACCCGGACGCCGCATCTCCCTTGTCGCCAGGTTTTAACCTGGCGACCTGACTACTTTCACTCTCCTCGAACCTATGTCCACACCCGTTCTTCTTGGTATTGCCGCAGCCGGCATCGCCCTGCTACTCCTTTTGATCATTCGCTTCCAGGTCCATGCCTTCGTCGCCATGATGCTGGTCAGTTTTTTGGTGGCGCTGGCTGCCGGATTGCCGATCGCCGACATCATTCCCACGCTGATCAGCGGCATGGGCGGCACGCTCGGCTCGGTCGCGATCTTGGTGGCGCTGGGCGCCATGCTGGGCCGCATGATCGAGGTCTCGGGCGGCGCTGGCAGCCTGGCCTACCGCTTCACCGAATGGCTGGGCCCGAAGCGGGTGCCCGGTGCACTGACATCGGCTGCCCTGGTGCTGTCGATTCCGGTCTTCTTCGATGTCGGCTTCATCATTCTGGTGCCGATCATTTACGGTTTTTGCAAGGCGGCGAAGGTCGATCCGGTCAAGTTCGGCCTGCCGGTGGCGGGCATCATGCTGGCCGTTCACGTGGTGGTGCCGCCGCATCCGGGCATCGTCGGCGGGGCCGCCGTGCTGCAGGCCGACATTGGCTGGGTCACGCTGATCGGTCTTGCGATCTGCCTGCCGCTGGCGGTGCTGTCGCAGTTCGTCGCGCGCTGGCTCAACCGCAAGCGCTACGCGATGCTGCCGACCACGGCCGCGCAATTTGCCGCCTTCGACGCCGCCAACCGAGGCACGTTGAAGGCCCCCGGCGTGGGCGTGGTGCTCGCGCTGATTGTGGTGCCGCTGTTGCTGATCATGGTCGGGACGACCGGCGCCACACTGCTGCCCAAGGGCGATACGCTGCGCAATGTGCTGGGCTTCATCGGCTCGCCGATCTTCGCGCTGATGGTCGCCATTGGCCTGGCTTTTGTGCTGATCGCCAAGCGCCAGGGTTGGTCGAAGGAGCGCACCAACGAAGTCATGGAGTCAGCTCTGCCGCCGACTGCCACCGTGATCTTGGTGACCGGTGCCGGTGGCGTGTTCGCCAAGGTGTTGACCGCCACCGGCATTGGTGCGGCGCTGTCGCAGAGCATCATCGAGGCGCACCTTCCGCTGATCCTCGCCGCTTTTGTCATCTCGCTGGCGCTGCGCGCCGCGCAGGGCTCGGCCACGGTCGCCATCCTGACCACCTGCGGCCTGCTGGCCGAGGCGGTGGCGGCGGGCGGCTACAGCGCCGTGCAGGTGGCGCTGCTGGCGGTGGCCATCGGCTTCGGCGGCCTGGGGCTGTCGCATGTGAACGATTCGGGCTTTTGGATCGTGACCCGCTACCTTGGTCTGAGCGTGGCCGATGGCCTGCGGACCTGGACGGTGCTGACCACTGTGCTCGGCGTGGCCGGTTTCCTGATCACGGCCACGCTGTGGAATTTCTTGGGCTGAAATGAACGCGGCCGTCTCGGCACTTCCCCTGCGGGCCTGGGTGCGCCGGCCGACTTGCTTCATGCGCCAACCTCTTCCTTCCCCTTTCCCTTCCAAAGAAAAATCCCCTATGACCTCAAAAAATGTCGGCGTGATCGGCCTTGGCGCCATGGGCCTGGGCATTGCCAAGACCCTGCGCACAAACGGATTCCATGTGCATGTGTGTGACGTGCGTCCCGGCGCGGCGCAGGCTTTTGCCCAAGACGGCGGCGTCGCCTGCGCCTCGCCGGCGGCGCTCGCGGCGGCTTGCCCGGTGCTGGTGTCGGTGGTCGTGAACGCGGCCCAGACCGAGTCTGTGCTGTTCGGCGAGAACGGAGCGGCCTCGGCGATGCTGGCCGGTAGCAGCTTTGTGATGTGCTCGACGGTCGACCCGAACTGGTCGATCGCGCTCGAAGCCCGCTTGCAGGCCCAAGGCGTGCACTACGTCGACGCGCCGATCTCCGGCGGCGCCGCCAAGGCGGCCTCTGGCCAGATGACGATGATGACCTCCGCCAAGCCTGCCGCCTATGCCGCAACGGATGCCGTGCTCGACGCGATGGCCGGCAAGGTCTACCGCTTGGGTGACGGCGCAGGCGTGGGCAGCAAGGTGAAGATCATCAACCAGCTGCTGGCCGGCGTGCACATCGCCGCCGCTGCCGAGGCGATGGCGCTGGGCCTGCGCGAAGGCGTGGACGCGGCGGCGCTGTACGAGGTCATCACCCACAGCGCGGGCAACAGCTGGATGTTCGAGAACCGCATGGCCCACGTGCTGGCGGCCGACTACACGCCGCTGTCGGCGGTCGATATCTTCGTGAAGGACCTGGGCTTGGTGCTCGACACCGCGCGTGCCAGCAAATTTCCGCTGCCGTTGGCGTCAACTGCGCACCAAATGTTCATGCAGGCCTCGACCGCCGGCTTCGCCAAGGAAGACGACAGCGCGGTGATCAAGATATTCCCAGGCATCGAGCTGCCGAAGGGGCGTCCATGAAACGCATGGTGCTCGGCTGCATCGCCGACGACTTCACCGGCGCGACCGACCTCGCCAACAACCTGGTGCGCGCGGGCATGCGCGTGGTGCAGACCATCGGCGTGCCGAGTAGCGCCTCAATGGGCCCGCTGGCGGCCGACGTCGATGCTGTGGTGGTGGCGCTCAAGTCGCGTACCGTGCCGGCAAGCGAGGCGATTGCCAAGTCGCTCGAGGCCCTGAAATGGTTGCAGGCGCAGGGCGCGCAGCAAATCTACTTCAAGTACTGCTCGACGTTTGACAGCACGCCGCAGGGCAATATCGGCCCGGTCACAGAAGCGCTGATGGACGCGCTGCAAACCGATTTCACGATTGCCACACCGGCTTTCCC
>JAYVXE010000151.1:0-1989 GCA_043785395.1 Burkholderiaceae bacterium
AGCCTGCAAATCCGGCAAAAACTGTCCTCGCTGGGGCCGATTTTGTAGAAACCTGCGGTTTTCGCTGCTCGACGCTCCCCAAGTCCGACAGGCTCCTAGCCCCCAGGCTTTTTCACTTCCCGGCTGAGGCCTCAGGCCGATGCCGCATGTAAGCGCCAACCCTCTGCCGGGGGCGGACTGGCGAAGCCAGATCCGCAGTGTCCTTGAAGGGGGCGCTGTGCGCAGGAAAAGGACTGGTGATTACCGGCGGCCAGCCACCTATTGGCCACGGATTTTCGCCGTGGTTCTTCGCCCCATGCGGGCTAGGCCTTAACGTGAAACACCCCCGAAGCGCCTGCGGCGCTACCCCCTCAAGGGGGCACACCCGGTGGCCTGGCAGAGCCAGATCTACGGGTGCACTGGGGGCGGCGCGCTCGTCTCGCTGCGCGGTTTCATCGCTTGGTGGTGCTTGGCCCATGCATGACAGTTAGCGTGGAGCGAGCCGAATCGCGCCGTCCAATCGGATGACTTCGCCGTTGAGCATCTCGTTTTCGATGATGTGGCGCACCAGTTTGGCGTAGTCCTGGGGCGTGCCGAGCCGGGACGGGAAGGGCACGCTCGCGGCCAGCGCGTCCTGCACCTCTTGCGGCATGCCAAACAGCATGGGTGTGCCGAAGATGCCGGGCGCAATCGCCATGTTGCGGATGCCGCTGCGGGCCAGGTCACGGGCGATTGGCAGCGTCATGCCGACGATGCCGCCCTTGGACGCCGCGTAGGCGGCCTGGCCGATTTGTCCGTCGTAGGCGGCGACCGAGGCGGTCGAGATCAGAACGCCGCGCTCGCCGCTGGCCTGCGGGGTGTTGCCCGCCATTGCCTGTGCGGCCAGGCGAATCATGTTGAAGCTGCCGATCAGGTTGACGCTCAGGGTCTTGCTGAACAGCGACAGCGTGTGCGCGCCTTGCTTGCCCACGGTTTTTTCGGCCGGGGCAATGCCGGCGCAGTTGACCAGGCCGACCAGCTGGCCGAGCGCGACAGCACGCGCAACCACCGCCTGCGCATCCTCTTCTTGACTGACATCGCAGCGCACGAAAACACCGCCAATGTCGTTGGCAACGCGTGCGCCTTGGTCGGCCTGTAGATCGGCAACGACCACCGTTGCGCCGGCTGCGCCCAGCATGCGCGCCGTGCCTTCACCGAGCCCGGAGGCGGCGCCGGTGACGATAAATACCTGGCCTTGGATTTCCATGGAGTCTCCTGGGGTGCTTGAAAAGTGGATGGACGCACAGCTTGTACGCGGCCTGCGCAGGTCATTTTCGGAATATTTGTGACTTGTTTTCTTGTAATCTATATGCGACAAGCGCTAATGGGCTATTAGACTTAAAGGGCGCTGGCATAAGCTTGTCGATTGAAAACTGCTCAGCGGGGGGATTTTGCCCCAACACCAAAATCCAACCAAAATCCAGCCCAAATTCCGCTGAAACCCCGCCATAGCGACGGCGTCGTCGGCGTGCGGCCTTGATTATCGGACGTGCTGGGGCACAAAAAAGCCCGGACATGCCGGGCTTGGTGTTGGCGTGCTAGAGCTGCTGGAGCTGCTGGAGTCGGCTTACTTGAAGCCGACGCGGTCCAGCATTTGCTGCACCTTGGTTTGGTTGGCGCCGACCGAGCCGACCGGAATGGTCTCGCTTTTGAACGTGCCGCCTGGGGTCATGGCTTTAAGCGCCGGATTGTTGGTCGTGACGCCCTTGACCGTTGGCCATTCATTGTTGCCATTGGCAAAGTAGTTTTGGGCGTCTGGGCTGGCCAGGTATTCCAAGAACTTCACGGCATTGGCCGGATGCTTGCTGTATTTGGCGACGGCGCCGCCAGCCACATTCAGGTGCGTGCCCCAAGATTCTTGGTTCGGAAACACCACGGCTACGCGTTCGGCGACGGCGCGCTCGGCTGGATTGTTGGAGCGCAGCAGGCGCGCGTAGTAGTAGCTGTTGGTGACGGCAATCTGGCATTCGC
>JAYVXE010000152.1:0-1983 GCA_043785395.1 Burkholderiaceae bacterium
GCTTTGCCCACTTTGACTACGTTGCCCCCGACGCGCCCAAAGGCGGTGAGCTGCGTTTGGTCAGCAATTTGCGGATCTCGACCTTTGACAAATACAACCCCTTTACGCTCAAAGGCACGGCCCCGGCGTATTTGTCGACACTGTTGTTTGACACTTTATTGACCGGCGCTTTGGATGAGACCGGCTCCGGCTACGGCTTGCTGGCCGAGGACGTGGTGCGGGCCGCCGACGGTTTGAGCGCGACCTTTAGGCTGCGCCCGCAGGCCCGCTTTCACAACGGGGACCCGGTGCTGGCGGCCGATGTCAAGCACAGCGTTGAGACCCTGGCCGGGCCCTTTGCGGCGCCGGGTTACCGCACGCTGCTGGAGGACGTGCTCGGTGTTGACGTGTTGGACGAGCGCACGCTGCGCTTTCGCTTCAAAACCCCCAAGCGTGAGCTGCCGCTGACGGTGGGCGGCCTGCCGATCTTCAGCCGCCAGTGGGGGCAAGGCCTGCCGTTTGACCAAGTGGTGGTGCAAACGCCGATAGGCAGCGGCCCCTACCGGATTGGCCCGGTGCGCTTTGGCAAGGACATCAGCTACGTGTACGACGCCAACTACTGGGGCAAAGACCTCAATGTCAAGCGCGGCAGCGACAACTTTGAGCGCATCACGGTCAAGATCTACAAGGACAACACGGCGCGGCTGGAGGCCTTGAAGGCCGGTGAGTTTGATCTCATGCGGGTGTTCTCGGCGGGCGACTGGGCGCGCCGGATCAAGGGCCGACGTTTTGACACTGGCGAGCTCGTCAAAGGCGAGTTTGCCCACCGCTTGCCGACCGGTTTTCAGAGCTATGTCTTGAACCTGCGTCGGCCCCACTTGCAAGACCCTCGGGTGCGCGATGCGTTGGGCTTGGCGATGGATTTTGAGTGGATGAGCCGCCAACTGTTCTACGGCAGCTACCAGCGCGTGAACGGTTTGTTTGGCCATACCGACTGCGCCGCCAGCGGCCTGCCCAGCGCCGCCGAGCTGGCCTTGCTGGAGCCCTGGCGCAGCGTGATTCCTGCGGCCGCCTTTGGCGCCATGTTGGAGGCGCCGCGCACCGACGGCGCACATTCGCTGCGTGACAACCTTAAGCGCGCCCAGGCCTTGCTGCAAGACGCTGGTTGGCAGGTGGTGGATGGTGCGCTGCGCAACGCCCAGGGCGAGGCGCTGGAGCTGGAGTACCTGGACAGCGGCGAGTCTCGCGCGAGCACCACGGCGTCATGGCAGCGCAATTTACACAAGCTGGGCATTGCGCTGAAGCTGCGCAGTGTTGACTTTGCGTTGTACCAGCAGCGCCTGGAGCGTTTTGATTTCGACATCATCACGATCGCTTACAGCAGCAAGCACAACCCTGGGCAAGAGTTTGCCGACATGTTTGGCAGCGCTGCGGCCAGCACGCCGGGCTCGGACAATTTTTCGGGCCTGCGCAACCCCGCCGTGGACGCTTTGGTGGAACAAATGGGAGCGGCCAAGAGCAAGGCCGCGTTGCTGCCCGTGTGCCGGGCGCTGGAGCGCGTCATCAGCCATAGCCATGTGCTGGTGCCGCAGTGGGCTTCTGGCAGCCACCGCATGGTCTACAACGCCCAGCGCCTGGCCCGGCCTCCGGTCGACATGCCGGCCTACGTCCAAGGCGAGGACTGGGCGATGCAGACATGGTGGGCCAAGCCAGAATATGACCCACCCCCGTAGCGCCTGCGGCGCTCCCCCTCAAGGGGGCGCACCCAGTGGCCTGGCGAACTTAGACCACCCCCGTAGCACCTACGGTGCTTCCCCCTCAAGGGGGCGCACCCAGTGGCCTGGTGAACTTAGACCACCCCCGTAGCGCCTGCGGCGCTCCCCCCTCAAGGGGGCGCACCCGGTGGCCTGGCAGAGCCAGCTCCACGGGTGCGCTGGGGGCTGCGCGCTCGTCTCGCGGCGCGGTGAACTTGGACCACCCCCGTAGCACCTGCGGTGCTCGCCC
>JAYVXE010000153.1:0-6681 GCA_043785395.1 Burkholderiaceae bacterium
CCGTCCTTGCGCACAAGAGTGCGCTGCGTCCTCGCGCCTTGCCTGACACGCCGATCACGCCACCCTCGTATGCATCCAACTGCGGTTTCTAGGTTAAAAGCACCGGCGCCGCGCCGCATCCAAACCCAAACCCTCTCACGTGAAATCCCCCATGAACGCACTCCTCTCTGTTTCCGACAAAACCGGCATCCTCGCCTTCGCCCAAGCACTGCATGCCATGGGCGTGCGCCTGCTCTCCACCGGCGGTACGGCGCAACTGCTGGCCGACGCCGGCCTGCCTGTGACCGAGGTGGCAACGCACACCGGTTTCCCCGAAATGCTCGATGGCCGCGTCAAAACCCTGCACCCGCACATCCACGGCGGCCTGCTGGCACGGCGCGATCTCCCGGCCCACATGGCCGCGCTGCAACAGCACGGAATTGCCACCATCGACCTGCTGGTGGTCAACCTCTACCCGTTCGAGGCCACCGTTGCCAAGCCTGGCTGCACGCTTGAAGAGGCGATCGAAAACATTGACATTGGTGGCCCCGCCATGGTGCGCAGCGCAGCCAAAAACTGGAAGGATGTGGGCGTACTGACCGACCCCAGCCAGTACCCGCAGGCGCTGGCCGAGCTGCAAAGCGCAGGCCGGCTCAGCCAGCCGACCCAGTTCGCCTTTGCTGTGGCCGCCTTCAACCGCATCAGCCAGTACGACGCGGCCATCAGCGACTACCTCTCGGCCCGGCAAAGCGACGGCGTGCAGGCCCAGTTCCCGGCGCAAAGCAATGGCCGTTTTGTCAAACTGCAAGACCTGCGCTACGGCGAAAACCCACACCAGCAAGCCGCGTTTTACCGTGACCTGCACCCGGCCCCTGGCTCGCTCGTCACGGCCCAGCAGCTGCAAGGCAAGGAGCTCAGCTACAACAACATCGCCGACGCCGACGCCGCCTGGGAATGCGTCAAAAGCTTTACCAGCGATGCCTGCGTCATCGTCAAACACGCCAACCCCTGCGGCGTTGCCCTCGGCGCCTCGCCCCTGGAGGCCTACAGCAAAGCCTTCAAGACCGACCCAAGCTCGGCCTTTGGCGGCATCATTGCCTTCAACCGCCCGCTCGACGGCGCGGCCGCGCAGGCCGTGGGCCAACAATTTGTCGAGGTGCTGATCGCGCCCGGCTACACGCCAGAGGCGCTGGCCATCTTCAAAGGCAAACCCAATCTGCGGCTCTTGCAAATTGCGCTGCCGCCGGGCGGGCCAAGCGCCTGGGAGCAGGGCCGCAACGCGGTTGACGTCAAGCGCATTGGCTCTGGCCTGCTGATGCAAAGCGCCGACAACCGCGAACTGCAGCTGGACGAACTCCGCGTCGTCAGCCAAAAGCAACCCAGCCCAGAACAACTGCGCGACCTGCTGTTCGCCTGGAAGGTTGCCAAATACGTCAAAAGCAATGCCATCGTGTTCTGCGCCAACGGCATGACGATGGGCGTCGGCGCGGGCCAGATGAGCCGCCTCGACTCGGCCCGCATTGCCCGCATCAAGGCCGAACATGCCGGCCTGTCCCTGAGCCACACAGCCGTCGCCAGCGACGCCTTCTTCCCGTTCCGCGACGGCCTCGACGCCGTCGTTGAAGCCGGCGCCAGCTGCATCATCCAGCCCGGCGGCTCGGTGCGCGATGCCGAAGTGATCGCCGCCGCCGACGAACACGGCGTCGCCATGGTGTTCAGCGGCGTGCGCCACTTCCGGCATTGAAGAGGGCCGCCGCCATGCACCCGATCCAGCCTGACCGCCACTGTGCGCTGCTCGTCGTCGATGTACAAAACAGCTTTGTCGATGGCGGCGCGCTGCCGGTTCCCGGCGGCGCCGACGTGGTGCCGGTGATCAATGCACTGGCCCCCGCCTTCGAGCACATCGTGCTGACGCAAGACTGGCACCCACCGGGCCATGCCTCGTTTGCCAGTGCCCATCCCGGCCACGCACCGTTCTCCAGCATCCACCTCGCCTACGGCCCACAAGTGCTCTGGCCCGACCACTGCGTGCAGGGCAGCCACGGCGCAGCACTGCACGCGCAGCTGGTCTTGCCGCGCGCGCAACTGGTGCTGCGCAAGGGCTTTCACGCAGGCGTCGACAGTTACTCAGCGTTTGAGGAGGCCGACCACGCAACCCCCACCGGCCTGGGCGGCTACTTACAGCAGCGCGGTATCACCAGCGTCTTTTTGGCCGGCCTGGCAACCGACTTTTGCGTCGCCGCCAGCGCCATGGACGCACGCAAATATGGCCTGCAAGCCTACGTCATCGAAGACGCCACCCGCGCTATTGACCTGGACGGCTCACTCGCCCGCGCCTGGGCGAACATGGCGGCGCAGGGCGTACAGCGCATTCAGTCAAGCGACATTCACCGCCCAGCGCTCCCGGCACGCTAGCTACTCAGCGCACCAGCAAAACCGGCACCTTGCTGCGCGCCAGCACCTGGGTTGCCACCGAGCCCATGACCAAGTTACCCAGCGCGCTTTGGCCGTGCGAGCCCATGATGACCAGGTCAAACTTGCCAGCGTCGGCAAAGTTGGCAATGCTCTCGCCAATCGGGCCGATCTTGTACGCGGTTTGCAAGGGAATGTTTTTGCGTGCCAAAAACTTCACCACCAACTGCAACACCTTGCCCGTCTCGTCGGCGTAATAGCTCTCCACGGCCGCCTTGCCCAGCGCGGCACGGGCGCGCGGCGGCAGCGCACCGCAGACGGTGAACGCGGTATAGCTGCTGTCAGGGCTTAACAACTGCTCGTGAACCGCCAAATAGGCCAGCATTTTTTTGGTATAGCTGCTGCCATCAACGGCAAGAAGAATATTCATAGTGCGCAAGCTCCTGAGACAGACAAGGAAAAGCCCAGCTTAAAGCTTGCATCCGCGTCACTTTTGATCCGGGTCAAGAAAACACGCAATGGGGCAACGCCGCCTACAGTGGAAGAGAACAAGGCCGTGCGCAGCAAGGCATCACGTGGCGCGCGCATGCACCAAACCAACACTGGCCATGCGCGAATCGCATGCGTGAAAACTCGCAGGAAACTAGGGAAAACCCTTAGACTTCAAACACCGCAACTCAGCGCCACCAACGCGCTACCCAAACCCCATGTTTACGATGTTCACCCATCTGGTTCAATGGCCGCAATCCAAGCTAGGCCGCTTCTGCGGCGAGCGCGACGGGGGCCGAAGCACGCAGCCCAATGTAGCGAACCAGTTGATGGAAAGCGCCGAGGCCTGCGCTGGCACCAACCCCTACCAAGCCGCCGAATTGCGCCGGGCCGCCCAACAGTTTCTCAGCGTGGTGCGCTGACAAGCGCACACTGCGCAGTGCTTAAAAATTAAGATATTTTTAAAGCTATAGCGCATATGCATACAAGGAAGTATGCTATTAAAATATATAAATCCATTAAAAAGCCGCAGCGACCAAAGTCGCTGCGGCTTTTTAACGTTTGCTGCCGGCAAGCCGGTATTTTTTAACCAGCGAGACGCTGCTTGATGGCCGCCTCCTGCGGCCTGTTTTTTCAATCAGCGAGACGCTGCTCGATGGCCGTCTTGGTGGCAATCAGTTGCTGCGGAAGCCGCTCGGCCAACTGCGTAAACAGCTCGGCGTGCAGCGCCAGTTCGGCTTGCCAGGCAGCGCGGTCGGTGCTGGTGATGCTTTCGAACTGCGCGGGCGTGAAGTCCAGCCCGGTCCAGTTCAGCTCGGCGTAGCGTGGACTGATGCCAAACACATGCTCGCAGCCTGCGGCCTGGCCTTCGATGCGGTCGATCATCCACTTCAGCACCCGCATGTTTTCACCGTAGCCAGGCCAGGTGAACTTGCCATCCGCGCCTTTGCGGAACCAGTTGGCGGTGTAAATGCGCGGCAGCGCCGTACCGCTGGCAGCCAGTTTTTCGCCCATGTCGAGCCAGTGCTGAAAGTAGTCGCTCATGTGGTAGCCCATGAAGGGCAGCATGGCAAACGGGTCGCGCCGCACCACGCCTTGTTTGCCTGCCGCCGCCGCCGTGGTCTCACTGCCCATGGTGGCGGCCATGTAGACGCCCTCCTCCCAGCTGCGCGCCTCGGTCACCAGCGGCACCGTGGTCGAGCGACGGCCACCGAAGATAAAGGCGTCAATCGGCACCCCAGCCGGGTCATCCCAGGCGCTGTCGAGCGCCGGGTTGTTGAGCGCGGCAACCGTGAAGCGCGAGTTCGGGTGCGCCGCTTTGGCCCCCGTCTCGCGGGCGATTTGCGGCGTCCAGTCGCGGCCCTGCCAGTCGATCAGGTGCTGCGGCTGCGGTTGGTCTTTCTCCAGGCCTTCCCACCACACATCGCCGTCGTCGGTCAGCGCAACGTTGGTGAAAATCACGTCGCGGTCAAGGCTGCGCATGCAGTTCGGGTTGGTCAGCATATTGGTGCCGGGGGCGACACCAAAATAGCCGGCCTCGGGGTTGATGGCATACAGCCGGCCATCGGCGGCGGGCTTGATCCAGGCGATATCGTCACCGATGGTGGTGACCTTCCAGCCCTCGAAGCCAGCCGGTGGCACCAGCATCGAAAAATTGGTCTTGCCACAGGCGCTCGGAAAGTCCGCTGCGACGTGGTATTTTTTGCCCTGCGGGTTGGTCACGCCCAGGATCAGCATGTGCTCGGCCAGCCAACCTTGGTCGCGCCCCATGGTGGAGGCGATGCGCAGTGCAAAGCACTTCTTGCCCAGCAGGGCATTGCCGCCGTAGCCCGATCCATACGACCAGATTTCACGGCTCTCGGGGTAATGCACGATGTACTTGGTCGGATTGCACGGCCAGGCCACGTCAGCCTGCCCCGCCGCCAGCGGCGCACCCACGCTGTGCAGGCAGGGGACAAAGTCACCATCGCTGCCCAGCACATCAAACACAGCGCGGCCCATGCGCGTCATCACCTTCATATTGACAGCCACATACGGGCTGTCGGAGAGCTCAATGCCAATGTGCGCAATCTTGCTGCCCAGCGGCCCCATGCTGAACGGCACCACGTACATCGTGCGCCCGCGCATGCAGCCTTTGAACAGCGGCTGCAAGGTCGCGCGCATCTGCGCCGGCGCCATCCAGTGGTTGGTCGGCCCGGCCTGGTCTTGCTGCTCTGAGCAGATAAAGGTGCGCTCCTCCACCCGGGCCACATCGCTCGGGTCCGACAGCGCCAAAAAGCTGTTCGGACGCTTGGCCGGGTTCAGCCTTTTGAACGTGCCCGCATCGACCAATTGCTGGCACAGGCGCTGGTACTCCTCTTCGCTGCCGTCGCACCACGCAATGGCGTCGGGCTGGCACAGGGCCGCCATCTCGGCGACCCAGGCGATCAGCCGGGGATGTTGAACATAGGCAGGGGTATTCAGGCTCGGGCCTGTGGTTGCAGTCATCGCGTAGCTCCAAAGTTGAAATCATCTTTTCAAAAACAGCAAGCAGTGCGGTGCTGTCAGTTTTAGGACTTATGCAAAATTGTCCTGGCTAGGAGCCTGTCGGACTTGTCGCATCGAAGCGAAATGGAGCCCCAGCGAGGACAGTTTTTGCCGACTTTGCAGGCCCATAGCTCAGCGATGGGTCAAGAAGGCGGTGTTCTCGAAGAGCGGCGAAGCCAAAAATGGACCGCTGCGGTCGATTTGCAGCCGACGATTTCCAAGTCCGACAGGCTCCTAGCAAGGCCGGCGCCAGAAGGCAAGGCAGCGCAGCATCGGCAAAATGTGTTTGCGCAGCCCTGAATACCTCAACCATCCATTTTTCGCCTGCAAATATGGCAGTAGGCCCATCGCAGGGCCGGGCTTTTCTTTGGCCGAGCCTCGGTGGACAATCGCCCAATCTTGTACAAAATTGGAGACGCCATGGTGGACTACATTGGTATTGCAGGCATTCAGCGCATGGTTCGCCAGCTCGGGCCCGCCCCCTTCATGGCAGGACTGGCGCAGGCGATCGAGGCCGACTACCGGCGCTGGGCCGAGTTTGACAAATCGGCGCGCCACGCCGTGCACTCTGCGCAGGGCGTGATTGAGTTGATGCCGACCAGTGACGGCAAGCTCTATGCCTTCAAGTATGTCAATGGTCACCCGCAAAACACGGCCTCCGGCCTGCTGACGGTGACAGCGTTTGGTGTCTTGGCCGATGTGCAAACGGGCTACCCGCTGCTGCTGTCCGAGCTGACGGTGACGACGGCCTTGCGCACGGCGGCGATGTCCGTGCTGGCGGCCCGTTGGCTGGCCCGGCCCGACAGCCGCAGCATGGCCTTGATTGGCAACGGCGCGCAAAGCGAATTTCAGGCACTGGCCTTTGCCCATTTGCTGGGAATTCGCGAGCTGCGTTTGTTTGACACCGACCCGGCGGCCAGCGCCAAATTGCAGCGTAATTTGCAGGCCTTCGAGCACCAGCAGCCGCTGGGTCTGAGCGTGCTGCGCTGTGACTCGGTGGCGCAGGCGGTACAGGGCGCCGATATCGTCACGACGGTGACGGCCGACAAGCGCAACGCCGTGGTCTTGACGCCCGAGATGATTGTCCCCGGCATGCATTTGAATGCGGTCGGCGGTGACTGCCCTGGCAAAACCGAGCTGCACCCAGATATCTTGCTGCGCCCCGACGCCTGCGTGGTGGTGGAGTACGAGCCGCAGTCGCGCCTGGAGGGCGAGATTCAACAACTGCCGCACGACTTTGCCGTGACAGAGTTTGCACACATCGTGAGCGGCGCA
>JAYVXE010000154.1:0-1975 GCA_043785395.1 Burkholderiaceae bacterium
GCGCTCGGCATCGCCAGGCAACGTCTTGAGCTTGGGGAAGAGCTGGCCGTTGACGAACTCGAGAAGGCCCTCGCCCGTCTTGCCTTCGGCATCGGCCGCCGAGTTGCGCCACCGCAAGCTATCGGGGATCGGGCTCTTGTAGCCCTCGCGCGTGAGTTCGAGCTCCTCTTCCTGCGCGTCGAACACTTTGAGAAACAGCAGCCAGGTGAGCTGCGAGATGCGCTGGGCGTCGCCATCGACGCCGCTGTCTTGGCGCATGATGTCCTGGATGGATTTGATGACGCTCGATAGATTGGACATGGGTTCGCTTTTAGAGGGGAAATAGGGCGCTGGCGCTTACATGGTAAGCGCTGCAAGCTATCGAAATAATAGCGACGAAGGGGTCGCTTTCAGGCGACGGCCGCCGCTGCGGCATACAGCTCACGCCCCAGCGTATGCAGGGCGTTTAGATACTGGGGACGGCCACCAAAGCTTTTGATGAGTTCACTGGCGCTGCCCATCTGGTTGAAGGGCTGCACCTTGAGCACGTCGTCGTTCTCGATGGTAGCAATGCCTTCGTCGGCGTACTTGTCGAGCAGCGCGTCCATCACCTTGCGCGCCACCGGGCCGTACTCGGTGAAGACGTTGCGTTTCTTGACGCGGCTGGCACGCTCACGGCGGGTGAGCGGCGGCTGGTTGTAGGCCACATGCAGCAGCAGGTCGAACGGGTCGAGGTCCAGACCCGCCTGGCCCAGCTCGTCGGCCAGGGCATCGAGCAGCACGCCCTGCCCTTCGAGCTCCTGCAGCAGCGCGGCCTTGCGCTCGGCGGTGTTCCAGGCTTGCAAAAACTGGTCGAGCGAGTCGTAGTGCTTGCTCAGGTTGATGCGGGTGTAGTCGCGCAGGCTCTCGGTGATCAGCTTTCCCTGGGCGTTGAGGTACTGCGCCCGCTCGCGCGCCACGGCAACGGTGACCGTGCCGCCCACGACGTATTTTTTGGGTCCATCTGATCCTCCCTCACCAGGGCCAAAGGGACCAAGCGGGCCTTGAGGGCCAAACGGGTCGTCCGAATCTGTCGGATTCAGCGGATCGCCGGCCTGGCCAGGAGTGCCCAGCAGCTCCTCGGGCGGGGCCACGGGCTCGCCAGGCTGGGGTTCGTAAATCTGCACCGGTTCGCCGTCAAAGTCTTTGTCGGCAAAGAGTTCAGTGGCGCGCTTGAAGTCCAGGATGGTGAACCAGGTTTTGCCCAGGTCCTCGCGCAGGCGGGTGCCCCGGCCAATGATCTGCTTGAACAGCGTCATGGACTTGATGTTCTGATCCAGCACGATGAGCTTGCAGGTTTGTGCGTCCACCCCGGTGCTCATGAGCCGGGAGGTGGTGGCGATCACCGGGTAGGTTTTTTCGGGGTCGATGAAGTTGTCGAGCTCGCGCTTGCCCTCGGGGTTGTCGCCCGTGATCTGCACCACGTACTTGGGCTGTGTGGCGCACAGGTCTGCGTTGGCGTTGCTCAGCGCCTGGCGCATGCGGGCGGCGTGGTCGATGTCTTCGCAAAACACGATGGTCTTGGCGTAGCGGTCGGTGGCCAAAAGGTACTCGGTAATCTTGCGAGCCACCACCTCGTCGCGCTGTTCGAGCACGAGCTTCTTGTTCATGTCGGTGGCGTTGTAGATGCGGTCTTCGATCGCGTGGCCGTGCTTGTCCAGCATGCCGGCCGTGGGCCGCCAGCCAAAGGTGTCCTTGTCCAGATCGACGCGAATGACCTTGTAGGGCGCCAGGTAGCCGTCTTCAATGCCTTGCTTGAGGCTGTAGGTGTAGAGGGGCGCGCCAAAGTAGTCGCTGTTGGAAATCTCCTTGGTTTCTTTGGGCGTGGCGGTCAGGCCGACCTGAGTGGCGCTGCTGAAATAGGTCAAGATTTCGCGCCAAGCGGAGTCTTCATCGGCGCTGCCCCGGTGGCATTCGTCCACCACGATCAAGTCAAAGAAATCGGGCGAAAACTGCT
>JAYVXE010000155.1:0-6674 GCA_043785395.1 Burkholderiaceae bacterium
GCTGGCTCTGCCAGGCCACTGGGTGCGCCCCCTTGAGGGGGAGCGCCGCAGGCGCTACGGGGGTGGGACAAGTTCACCGCGCCACGAGACGAGCGCCCCCCTTCCAGTGCACCCGTGGCTCTGGCTCTGCCAGGCCACTGGGTGCGCCCCCTTGAGGGGGAGCGCCGCAGGCGCTACGGGGGTGGGCCATATCAAGCCGCAGCGCGGTAAAACGGTGCCAGACGGCGCGTCGCCTGTGGCGGCAGTGCGGCGCCGATCGCTGCGATGTGCTCCGGCGTCGTGCCGCAGCAGCCACCCACAATATTGACCAGGCCCTCGGCGGCAAAGGCGTGCAAGAGCCGCGCCGTCACCTCGGGCGTTTCGTCAAAACCGGTATCACTCATGGGGTTGGGCAAGCCCGCGTTCGGGTAGCAGCTGATGAAGGTATCGGGCGCAATCCGGCTCAACTCTTGGATGTAGGGGCGCATCAACGCCGCGCCAAGCGCGCAGTTCAAGCCAATCGCCAGCGGCTGGGCGTGGCGCACGCTGTGCCAAAAAGCAGCCACGGTTTGGCCCGACAAAATGCGCCCGGAAGCATCGGTCACGGTGCCGCTGATGATCAGCGGCAGGCGCTCGCCACTGGCTTCAAAAAACTCGTCAATCGCAAACAGCGCGGCCTTGGCATTGAGCGTGTCAAAAATCGTCTCCAGCAGCAGCACATCGCAGCCCCCTTCGACCAAGGCCTCGACCTGTTCGTAATAGGCTGCGCGCAGCTGCTCGAACGTCACATTGCGGGCGCCGGGATCGTTCACGTCCGGGCTGATGCTGGCGGTCTTGGGCGTCGGGCCGAGTGCACCGGCCGCAAAACGGGGTTTGTCGGGTGTGCTGAATTTGTCGCATGCGGCACGCGCAATGCGCGCCGAGGCCAGGTTCATCTCGCGCGCCAAGTCGGCCATGCGGTAGTCCTCTTGCGCAATGCTGATGGCGCCAAAGGTGTTGGTCTCGATCAGATCGGCCCCGGCGCCCAGGTAGCGCTCGTGGATGTCACGGATCACGTCTGGGCGCGTGAGGGACAGCAGCTCGTTGTTGCCCTTGATGTCACGCGCAAAGTCCTTGAACCGCTCGCCCACCGCGCCCGGCCCGCTGTAGCCCGCGCCCCGGTACTGGGCCTCGCTTAATTTAAAGCGCTGAATCATGGTGCCCATGGCACCGTCCAAAACGGCAATGCGCTGGGCCAAAATGGCCGGCAGTTGCTGGCCACGGGTGTAGGGGATGGGTTTCATGGGCCGTATTGTGAAGCCTGCGTCCGGGCTGATGGCCAAGGCTGGGCCGAGGCTGGGCGGCCACGTCGCCGCCCCCTGGTCAGCGCGGCAGCGCGGCGGCGATGACCAGCCCGCAGCTGGCCAGCCTGCTGCTGTCGCGCTGAAGGGGGCGAAAGCCCAGCTCCAAAAAAGCCCGCCATTGCGGCGCTTGGGCGCGCGCAGGCTCTTCAATTTTCAGCAGTTCAGCCATGGGTTTGCGGCGCAGTGCCGATGTGATGGACGGTTTGGTAGCCACGCCACAGGCTGTCTGCGATGCGCTGGGCCATGGCGTTGGCCTGTTCTTGCATGGCGGCGTTGGGCTGGGCGGCGGTGGTGGCACGAAAGAGCGTCAACCAGCGCTCGAACAATGCTGCGCTCAGACCGGGCAGGGCCAGGTGGGTGGGCATGGGGCTGCCGGTGAACTGCCCGGTGCGGCGCAACATGGACGACCAAAAGCACACAAGTTTGGCCAGGTGCTGCTCCCAGTCGTCAATGTGGGCGTTGAAGATCGGGCCGAGCACGGCGTCGGCCCGCACTTTGGCGTAAAAGGCGTGCACCAGGTTGGCGACTTCGTCGTCGCTGCAAAGTTCAGTGGTCATGGGGGTCCTTGCGCAGGTCAGGGGTCAGGTTGTTGCGGTGTGCGCAGGCGTGCACAGAGGTGCGCAGGTGTGCGCAGGCTTGGCAGATGCAGGCCGGTTGTTGCAGCGGCGCAGGAATTTGGGCCAAGGTTTCGGGCGCGATCACGACTGCCATGCACCAGCACGGGGTTTTGGGGCTGGCCGACGCCAGCGCACACTGGTTGGGCGCGCCGCACAAAGGGCAGGGAGCGCGGGGATCGCTGGGGTGGTGGTGCTTGGGCATAGCGGGTTTGGAGGGGATCATGTGCCGGCATGGCTGGCGCAAAAAACCGTGGCCGGCAGCTACCCGCCAAGCGGGTGCAAATCCCGTCAATGTAGCGCAGGCGGCGCCAGCGCCAGCGCACAATACGCACCTGCTTTGACGGTGGGCCGTGTTGGCTTGTCAAAAATATGAATGAAACATGCATGTAACGCTTACTACATAAGCGCTTTAAGCTATCAAATTAATAGTAATACGTTTGTCTACCGCGCATTCCGTTCTGCAAAAGGTCTTTGGCTACGAGCAATTTCGTGGCCCCCAGCAAGCCATCGTCGCGCATGCGATTGCTGGCGGCGATGCCTTGGTGCTGATGCCAACCGGCGGCGGCAAGTCGCTGTGCTACCAAATTCCGGCCATCGTGCGCCAGCAGGCTGGGCAGGGCGTGGCGATTGTGGTGTCGCCGCTGATCGCCTTGATGCACGACCAGGTGGGCGCGCTGCACGAGGCTGGCGTGGCGGCGGCGTTTTTGAATTCGACGCTGGACTGGGAGCAGACCCAGGATGTCGAGCGGCGCATGCTGCGCGGCGAGATCACGCTGTTGTACGCGGCGCCCGAGCGGATCACGACGCCGCGCTTTTTGCAGCAGCTCGACCAGCTTTACGCGCGTGGCCAGCTCAGCCTGTTTGCGATTGACGAGGCGCATTGCGTCAGCCAATGGGGCCATGATTTTCGGCCTGAATACCGGGCGCTGACGGTGTTGCACGAGCGCTACGCCGGTGTGCCCCGGATTGCGCTGACGGCGACCGCCGACGACATCACCCGCGCCGACATTGTCGAGCGGCTCCAGTTGGAGCAGGCACAGCAGTTTGTCAGCAGCTTCGATCGGCCCAATATCCGCTACACCATCGTCGAGAAGAAGGAGCCGACCCAGCAGCTGCTGCGCTTTATCCAGCGTGACCACGCGGGCGCAGATTTTCAGGATGCGGGCGTGGTCTATTGCCAGTCGCGCAAGCGGGTGGAGGAAATTGCGCAGTTTTTGAACGACCACGGCATCCGGGCTTTGCACTACCACGCCGGGCTTGACGCCCAGCTACGGCAACAGCACCAAGACCGGTTCTTGCGCGAAGACGGCATTGTGATGGTGGCGACAATTGCCTTTGGCATGGGCATTGACAAGCCCGATGTGCGCTTTGTCGCCCATGTCGACATGCCCAAAAATATCGAGGGCTATTACCAGGAAACCGGCCGTGCCGGGCGCGACGGCCAGCCCGCCGACGCCTGGATGGCCTACGGCCTGCAAGACGTGGTGAACCAGCGCCGCATGATCGATGAGAGCCCTGCCGGTGAGGAGTTCAAGAAGGTGATGGTGGCCAAGCTGGACGCGCTGCTCGGGCTGGCCGAGGCGACCGATTGCCGGCGCGTGCGCTTGCTGGGCTATTTTGGCGAAACCAGCCAGGCCTGCGGCAATTGCGACAACTGCCTGACGCCGCCTGCGATCTGGGACGGCACCGACGCTGCACGCAAGCTGTTGTCGACCATTTACCGGGTTAAGCAAAGCAGCGGCATTGGTTTTGGCGCCGGCCACATCATGGACATCTTGCGCGGCAAAAGCACCGACAAAATGCAGCAGTTTGGCCACCAAAGTCTGAGCACCTTTGGCCTGGGCGCAGAGTTCAGCGAAGTGCAGCTGCGCGGCGTGCTGCGCCAACTGATTGCCACCGGCGCCGTCGCTGTCGATGCGCAGGCCTACAACACGCTGCAACTCACAGCCGGCTCACGCGCCGTGCTCAAGGGCGAGGCCCAGGTGCGGCTGCGCCAGTCAAGCTCGACGCCGACCGAGCGCAAAGCCAAGCGCAGCGCCAGTGGCAGTGGCAGCGCCAAAACCAGCGCGCCGCTGGCCGCCGCGCTCGACGCCAACGCGCAGGCACGCTTTACCGCGCTCAAGGCCTGGCGCGCCGAAGTCGCGCGCGAGCACAACCTGCCCGCCTACGTGATCTTCCACGACGCCACTTTGGCGGCGATTGCCGAGCGCGCACCGCAGACGCTGGCCGACTTGCAAGGCATCAGCGGCATTGGGAGCAAGAAACTCGACGCCTACGGCGAGGAGGTGCTGCGGGTGGCAGGGGCTTGAGCCTTGGTGAGCTTAGACCACCCCCGTAGCGCCTGCGGCGCTCCCCCCTCAAGGGCGCACCCAGTGGCCTGGCAGAGCCAGATCCACGGGTGCACTGGAAGCGCCGCGCTCGTCTCGTGGCGCGGTGAACTTGGCCCACCCCCGTAGCGCCTGCGGCGCTCCCCCCTCAAGGGGGCGCACCTGGTGGCCTGGTGAACTTAGACCACCCCCGTCGCGCCTGCGGTGCTTCCCCCTTGAGGGGGCGCACCCAGTGGCCTGGCGGAGCCAGAGCCACGGGTGCACTGGAAGGGGTGCGCTCGTCTCGGGGTGCGGTTTCATCGCTCGGTGGTGCTTGGCCCATGCATGACGGTTAACTGGTGCCAAGCTTCCTGCCTGTACGGCTGGCCTGATCTGGTCTGGCCTGGCCTGCGTTTACCGGATCCACAAGCGAAGCGAGTCCCAGGCGCGGCCCAGGAAGCCGGCCGGCTCGACAGCCTCTAGCGCGACCAGGGGAACCTCCAGCAGCGCTTGCTCGCCCAGCATGATTTTGAGGTTTCCCGCCACCTGGCCTTTGGCGATCGGGGCAATCAAGGGCTCGACGTGGGCGACGCTGGTGCTGATTTTGCCGCTGCTGCCAGCCGGCACAGCGACCACGATGGCCTCGTTGCGGCCGAGTTTGACGCTGTTGCTACTCCCCTTCCAAGCGCTGGGGGCCGCCACCACTTGTCCGGCCTCGAACAGCTTGACCGCATCGAACGCTGTATAGCCCCAGTTCAGCAGCTTTTGCGATTCATTGGCGCGGGCGTTTTCGCTCGCCGCACCCAGCACAATCGACAGCAGACGGCGCTGGCCAACGCCGGGGAAGTCGCGCTTGGCGGTTGCCACCAGGCAGTAGCCGGCGGCCTCGGTGTGGCCGGTCTTGAGGCCGTCGACGCTTGGGTCCCGGAACAGCAGCAGGTTGCGGTTGTTGCCATTCGAGGCTGGACTGCCGTCCATGCGGTAGTGTTTCATGGCGTAGTAGTGCATGAACTCGGGGAAGTCATGCATCAGCCGGGTTGCCAGCGTGGCGAGGTCGCGCGCGGTCGTGGTGTGGCCGGGCTCGGTCAGGCCTTCGGGATTTTTGTAGCCGGTGGCGTTCATGCCCAGCGCCTTGGCCTGCGCGTTCATCAACTGAACGAAGCGCTCGACGCTGCCGCCAACGCCCTCGGCCAGCGCCACCGTGGCGTCGTTGCCCGACTGCACGATCATGCCCTTGATCAGGTTCTCGACCGACACCTGCATCTTCGGGTCGATGAACATGCGCGAGCCGGGCATCTTCCAGGCCCGCACGCTGATCGGCAGGGTTTGCGTCAAGCCCAATTTTTTCACCCGCAGCGCGTCAAACACCAGGTAAGCGGTCATGAGCTTGGTCAGCGAGGCCTGCTCAACCGGCAGGTCAATATCTTTGTGCGCCAGCATTTGATTGGCCGTGACATCCAGCAGCAGGTAAGTGCGGGCGGCAATTTCAGGCGCTTGTGGCGCTTGCGCCAGGGCCGTTGCACTGGTGGCGGCAAGCGCTCCAACCAAGAGCCAAGCACGCAACGCAGACCAAGGAGACAGAAAGCTTTTCATAGGTGAGCAGGTGGAAAAAGGGGGAAAGAAAAAAAAGAAATCACAGACGGCGCGCACGCTGGCGGCGGCGCAGCCACAGCATCAGGCGCCAAGGTGACGCAACACCAGGCTTTTAAGCAGCGGCAATTGTCCGTGAAAGAAATGCCCACCGCCGGGGATGACGGTGAGCGGCAGGGTTTGGGGGCGCGCCCAATCAAGCACCGCCGCCAGTGGCACGGTGTCGTCGTGTTCGCCGTGCAGCGTCAGCGTGCGGCCATGGGCCTCGGGCGGGATCGTGGCGGGCTCGAAGTGCCCAGCGGCGGTGCCGACCAAGACGATTTTTTCTGGCGCGCGTTCGGCCCACAAGGCCTCAAGCGCATGGCTGGTGACGAAGGCACCGAACGAAAAACCGGCCAGCGCCAACGGCCCCGTGGGCGCGGCTTGCGCAACCAGGGCCAGCAAATCTTCGAGCTCGCCGCGCCCTTCGTCGTAGACCCCGGCGCTGGCGCCGACGCCGCGAAAGTTAAACCGCAGCGCCTGCCAGCCACTTTGCACAAAGGCCCGGGCCAGTGTTTGCACCACCTTGTTGTCCATGCTGCCGCCAAACAAGGGATGCGGATGGGCGATGACGGCGACGCCGCGCGCAACCGCTCCCGCCGCCAGCGTTGGCAGCTCCAGCATGGCTTGCACGGGGCCGGCGGCACCCGTGAACGTCAAATTTTGGGGTTTGGGGTTAACAGCTGACATTTATTCAAAATTGATAGCTTTTGGCCATCTAACCACAATCATTGCAAATAGAAAGCGACATGATATCCAATGAAATAATGCGCAAGCCGCTATTAAATTGGGTAGCACCT
>JAYVXE010000156.1:0-1967 GCA_043785395.1 Burkholderiaceae bacterium
TTCGCGACCTGCGGGTACAGCTGGAAGGCACGGAGAACCGTATCGCCGTGGCGCGCACCCGCTACATCGAAACCATCCAGCAGTACAACGTGCTAGCGCGCAGCTTCCCAACCAACCTGACGGCCAAAGTCTTCAGCTATGCGCCAAAACCCAACTTCACGGTGCAAAACGAAGCACAAATCGCCGCACCACCCAGCGTAGACTTTGGCACTTCGACCCCGTAACAATTATCAATAAATCATGCCTCTAGCGCTTATATACAGGACGTTAATAGCTATTATTTTAATAGCAAGCATAGGCCATGGCGCATGGGCCCAGTCTGTGCTGCCCGTGCCCGCCCTGACGGCCAGGGTGATCGACCAGACCGGCACCCTGGACGCAGCCCAAAAACAGGCGCTAGAGGCCAAACTCGCTGCCTTCGAGCAGGCCAAGGGAGCGCAGGTGGTCGTGCTGATGGTGGCCACCACCGCCCCCGAAGACATCGCCAGCTACACCCAGCGCGTGGGCGACAGCTGGAAGATAGGGCGCAAAACGGTGGGCGACGGCCTGCTGCTGGTGCTGGCCAAGGACGACCGCAAGATCCGCATTGCGCCCACCAAAACCCTCGAAGGCGCCATCCCCGACGTGCTGGCGGCCCGCATCATCGACGAGACCATGAAGCCCCTGTTCCGTGCGGGCGACTTCGCGGGCGGCATCAACGCGGCGCTGGACCAGGCAACCGGCCTCATCAACGGCGAGGCGCTGCCCGCACCAAAGTCGGAACACGACGCAGCCCGTGCAGCGGGCGCCAACACCGGCATCGACTGGGAAAATTTGGCCATTTTTCTGTTTTTTGGCGTGATGGTGGGAGGGCCGATCGTGCGCTCCATCGCCGGTAAAAAAATCGGCTCCCTGCTGGTGGGTGGCGGCGCCGGGCTGATCGCCTTTGTGCTCACCACCAGCATTGCGCTGGCGGCCCTGGCGGGCATTTTGGCGCTGCTGATCTCATTGGTCGCAGCCGCCACCGGGGGGGGCCGACATGGTGGACGTGGTGGACGTGGTGGACGTGGCGGTTGGGGCGGCGGTAACGCTGCTAGCGGCGGGAGCTGGGGCGCAGGGTCTTCAGGCCGAGGCGGTGGATTCAGCTCGGGTGGTGGTGGCAATTTTGGCGGCGGTGGTGCCTCGGGAGGCTGGTAATGCGCAACTGGATCAAAACACTCTTGCGCGTGCTACGCCACCGCAGCCTGGACCTCATCGACACCCAACGCGCCGTGCCGCCCGACATGGTGCAGCGCCTGGCCGAGCGGGTGGCCGCCAGCGAACAGCGCCACAGCGGCGAAATTCGTATTTATGTCGAGTCCAGCCTGCCGTCGAGCTACCTGTGGCGCGGCGCCAGCACGCGGGAGCGTGCCGTGATGGTATTCAGCAAACTGCGGGTCTGGGACAGCGCACACAACAACGGTGTGCTGGTCTACCTGATGCTGGCCGACAACGCGATCGAGCTGGTCGCAGACCGGGGCATCAACGCCCATGTGCCGGCCCAACACTGGCAGCTGGTAGTAAGCCATATGGCCGATGCGTTCCGGGGCCAGCGCTACGAAGACGGCCTGACCCAGGCGCTGGAGGAGGTGTCGGCCGTGCTGGTACAGCATTTTCCGCTGGCAGAAGGCGAGTCCAACCCGAACGAGCTGCCAGACGCGCCGGTGCTGGGGTAGGAGCCTGAAGCACATCGGGGTGCGCCCTCGCCGTCGCACAAAATCGGCCCAGCCCCTTGTCGGCGGCCATGCCGCTGCTTGGCCACTATTTGGCCTTTGCTGGATGTACTCGGGATGTACTCGGGAGGCATTCACAGGACGTGCAATGCACAAACCCAGAGGCCGCTTTGCCGCCAGCGATGCGCGCAAATCCTTCAGAATTTACGCCAACATGCTGTCTCGATGCGAGCTTGGTGTTGACGGGTTTTGCGCAAGCCCTGTCCGTGAACCGTG
>JAYVXE010000157.1:0-1966 GCA_043785395.1 Burkholderiaceae bacterium
CCGCTTCCAGTGCACCCGTGGATCTGGCTCTGCCAGGCCACCGGGTGCGCCCCCTTGAGGGGCGAGCGCCGCAGGCGCTTCGGGCGTGGGCCACGTTCAGGCCTCAACGGATGCAGCGCTGCGGCGCAAACGGCGCGGCGTCCATGGGGGCCTTGCCGCCCAGCATCAGCGCCGCCAGCAGGGCCGCCGTACCGGGGCCGGTGCTAAAGCCAATGTGCTGGTGGCCAAAGGCCAGCCAAAGCCCGGGGCAGCGCGGCGCCGCACCAATGGCCGGGCGGCTGTCGGGCAGCGTGGGGCGCCGCCCCAACCAGGCCTCGGCTTGCAGCCTTGGGCCGAGCGCAAAGGCACACCGCGCCGCCTGCTCGGCCAAGTCGAGCTGGGCCAGGTTCGGCGGCGCATCACAGTCGGCCAACTCCACCCCGGTGCACAGGCGCAGCCCCTGCGCCATGGGCGACAGCACATAGCCACCCGCACTGTCGTAGACCGGGCGCTGCAACTGCGCCTCGCCCTGGGCGCCGTAATGCATGTGGTAGCCGCGCTCGAACGCCATCGGCACCCGCAGCCCCAGCGGCGCCAGCACGCGCGGCGACCACGGCCCCAGTGCGACGACCATGTGCTGCGCCTGCCAGCGCCTGCCCGCGCCGTCCTGCGCCTGCCAACCCTGGGCCACGGGGCTCAGTTGCGCCACTTCAGCACGCTCGATACGCCCACCCCGATCGGCAAAAAGGCGCGCATAGGCGGCCACCACCGCCCCTGGGTCATCGACCGACAAGCTGTCTTTGATCCACAGTGCGCGCTCAAAAATAGGCCGCAAATGCGGCTCCAAGTCCGACAATCCCTGCCGATCCAAGGTCTCGGTTGCAATGGCAAAACGGGCAAAAGTCGTGCGCGCCAAGCTTGCGCGCGCAAAGGCCTCAGCGCTGCGGTACAAAAATATCCAACCGTTGTCGCGCACATGGCCCAAGGCCTGGGCCTCGCCCAGCAGCCGCAGATGCTCGCTGGTGGACAGCCGAATCAGCGCGTCCAGGGCGGCTGTGCTGGTCTCGAACACAGACTGCCGCGCAGCCGCCAAAAAACCCGCCACCCACGCCCGGTTGCGCAACACAAACTGCGCCCGGTAGCGGAACTGCACGCTGCGGTTGCGCAGCAACTGGGGCAAGGCGGCCCACAGCCCAGGGTTGTTCAGCGGAATCAGGGAGCTGCGCGCAATCACCCCGGCATTGCCATACGAGGTCTCCTGGCCCGGCAACAGTCGGTCGATCAAGGTGACTTGGCAGCCACGGCGCTGCAACTCCAAGGCGCAGCTGACGCCGACCATGCCAGCACCAAGGACAAGAACCGAATGGGCCATCGGCGGCGGGGCAGCAAGGGTCACGCAGGCAGTACCGGGTAAGGGATGGGGGAGGAGGACTTGCGCACGCCGCACGATTGTGGAAAAAAGTCAGCGACCGACCAGTCGGCGGCGCCAAAGATCATAAGACATGGCCCAGCACGGCAACGGGCCACTGGTTACCATAGCGCCCATGTTTAGTTACCGCCACGCCTTTCATGCAGGCAACCACGCCGATGTGCTCAAGCACAGTGTGCTGATTGCCTGCCTCCAACACCTGCTCGAAAAAGACCCGGCACTGACCGTGATCGACACCCACGCCGGGGCCGGTTTGTACCGGCTCGACGGCGACTACGCCAGCACCAGCGGTGAGGCTGCCGACGGTATTTTGAAACTTTTCCGCTACCAAAAAGAGCTGCAAACGCCAGCCGCAGCCGCTGCCATCCCCGGCGCTGGCAGCGCTGCCAGCCAGCGGCCCAAGCCGGTCTTCGCCGAGGGCTTGGCGCCGCTGCTGCAAGACTATTTGGCGCTGGTGCAAAGCTTCAATGCGGGCAAAAGCTTCAAGGTCTACCCTGGCTCGCCCTTCATCGTCCAGCACCTGCTGCGCGCACACGACCGGCTCAAGCTGTTCGAGCT
>JAYVXE010000158.1:0-1962 GCA_043785395.1 Burkholderiaceae bacterium
CCTTTTTGCTGCTGGCGCTGATCCTGCTGGCCGCCGCTTATTGGTGGCTCGACCCGCAGCCACCGCAGCGCATACGGCTGGCGACGGGCCCAGCCCACAGCGCCTATGCCGAGTTTGGCCAACGCTACAAGGCCGCGCTGCAAAGCAATGCGATCGACGTCGAGCTGGTACCTACGGCGGGCTCGTCCGAAAACCTGGCGTTGCTGCGCACGGGCCAGGTCAACCTGGGTTTTGTGCGCGGCGGCAGCGCCGACCCGGTGGCCGACGCCGACGCCGGCCTGAGCTCACTCGGGAGTCTGTTTCTAGAGCCCATTTGGTTGTTTTACCGCCAGCCGGCAAACCACAGCCCCACGCGCAAGCCCTTGCGCTCACTGGGCCAGCTCAAAGGTTTGCGTGTCAATGTCGATATTCCCGGCAGCGGTGTGCCCGAGTTGGTGCAGCAACTGTTGGCACTCAACCAAGTCGCAGCCAACAGCTTGCAACTGTCACACCAGCCGCCTGCAGTGGCAGCCCAGTCCTTGTTGGAAGGCCGGCTGGATGCGCTGGTCTTTGTCTCTGCGCCCGAGGCCGCCGTGGTGCAGCGGCTGTTGCAAACGCCGGGCATTGCCTTGATGGACTTTGACCAAAGCGAGGCCTACGCCAGGCGGCTGGCCTTTCTCTCTTCGGTCACGCTGCCGCGTGGCGTTGTCAATTTGGCGACCGAGACTCCGGCCCATGACGTCAGCCTGGTTGCCACCACCACCTCGCTGCTGTCGCGCGAGGACACCCACCCAGCGCTGCGCCAACTGTTTGCGCAGGCCGCGCAAACACTGCACGCCGGCGCGGGCTGGTTCAACCGCGCACGCGAATTCCCCAACACCCGCACCAGCGAGCTGCCGGTCAGCCCCGAAGGCGACCGCGCCATCAATGGCCGCCCGTCCCTGCTCCAGCCCTACCTGCCGTTTTGGCTCGGTAGCCTGGTCGAGCGGATGTGGTTGGTGTTGGGCATCTTGCTGGCCGTGCTGTTGCCCATGAGCCGGATCGTGCCGCCGATGTACGCATTTCGGGTTCGCTCGCGGGTATTTCGCTGGTACGGGCGGCTGCGCGACATCGAGGCGCGTTACGACCTGGGGCAGGAAAAACCGCAGGCCCTGCTCAAAGCACTGAATGCGCTGGACTTGCGGGTCGAGCAAATCAGCGTGCCCTTGTCCTACGCCGACGAGCTCTACGCGCTGCGCGAGCACATTCACCTGGTGCGCAAACGTTTGCTGGCCGCGCCAGCACCGCCTACACACCTGTAAAAATTATCAATAAAATAACACTAAATCGCATATAAACAATCAATAGTTTGCTATATTTTTTGACAAATACTCGCGCAAACATGCGCGCTCGATACGCGCCGGGCTGCGCAGCATGCCGCCGATAATGGCCGCCTTATCTCTTTGACGGGCCGCCCGGCCCGCTCCCGCATGTCCAACGTCCACGTCATCCAACACCCCTTGGTACAGCACAAGCTCAGCCTGATGCGCCGCCAAGACGCATCGACCAACAGCTTTCGCCGTCTGCTGACCGAGCTCAGTACCCTCATGGCCTACGAAGTCACGCGCGATATGCCGTTGCAGGAAATCGAGATCCAAACGCCGCTGGAGACCATGAAAACCAAGGTCATTGACGGCAAAAAACTGGTGCTGGTCTCGATCCTGCGGGCCGGCAACGGCATCCTTGAAGGCATGCTCAATGTCGTGCCAGGCGCCCGCGTCGGCCACATCGGCCTGTACCGCGACCCGCAAACCCTGAAGGCTGTCGAGTATTACTTCAAAATGCCTTCCGACATGCAAGACCGCGACGCCATCGTCGTCGACCCCATGCTGGCCACCGGCAACTCAGCCAGTGCAGCAATTGACAGGCTCAAGGCTTTGCGACCCAAGTCGATCAAATTCGTCTGTCTGCTGACCTGCCCGGAAGGCATCCAAACCCTGCACC
>JAYVXE010000159.1:0-6633 GCA_043785395.1 Burkholderiaceae bacterium
CGTCTTTGTCGCCCCGGATGTGCAGGTCGGGCTGTGGCTCTTGGCTGGCTTCTTGCTGCAGGCGCGGGGCCAGGGCGTGGTCTTCGATCGGGCTGTCGCCCCAGTAGTAGCCGCCGTCGGCCGCAACGCTCAGGCGTATGGTTTGTGGCTGGATTTGCTCGGGCTGGCTGCTGGCGCTGGGCAGGTCGATGTTGACGGTGTTTTTCATCACCGGGATGGTGAGGATGAAGATGATGAGCAGCACCAGCATGATGTCGACCAGCGGCGTCATATTGATCTCGTTCATGATGTCGTCGGAATCGTCTTGGCTTGCGAAGGACATGCTCAGCCGCCTTTTTTCAGCACCACCAGGCTGGCGCGGCCGCCTTGGTGTTCGCCCGAAGAGACCCGGGCGCCGGTGACAAAGTAGGCGTGCAGATCGTGCGCAAAGCTGTTGAGCTGGGTCAGAATTGATTTATTGCCGCGTACCAGGGCGTTGTAGCCGAGCACGGCGGGGATGGCCACGGCGAGTCCGAGCGCGGTCATGATCAGGGCCTCGCCAATCGGGCCGGCCACTTTGTCAATGCTCGACTGGCCGGACAGGCCAATCGCCATCAGCGCGTGGTAGATGCCCCAGACGGTGCCGAATAAACCGATGAAGGGGGCTGTGGAGCCGACCGAGGCCAGGATCGCCAGACCCGACTGCAGGCGTGCGGTGCTGGCATTGATGGTGTTGCGCAGGCTGCGCGTAATCCAGTCGCTTACATCCAGGCTGTCGTGCAGGTGTGATTTGGTATTGCGGTGGTGGGCAGCGGCTTCGCGGCCTTCAATCACCAGTTGGCGAAAGGGGTTGCCCAGCTCATCGCCGAGCTTGCTCAGGCCGGCGGGCAAGTCTTCGCTGTGCCAGAAGTCCTTGGCGTGGCGGGCGTGTTTTTTGTGGCGGACGATGTCGAGCGCCTTGACGATGATTACCACCCAGGTTGCCACAGACATGGCCAGCAACAGCAGTGCGACGCCTTTGATGACGCCGTCTCCTTGTGCCCAGACACTGAGTAGGCCGAGTTGCGAATCCATAAATACTCCTGAAAAATAAAACAAAGTGCGCTGTTGCGCATGGAAAAAGGCTGGGCAGTGGCTCGCTGGCTTATTCAAGCACCCAGTTGAACGGAATATTGCTCCACATGGCCTCGGCGATGCCGCTGCGCGTACCAGGGGTGAATTTCCAGCGCAGGACGCTGGCCAGGGCCGCTTGGTCGAGCCGCTCGTGGCCGCTGGATTTGCTGATTTCGGCACGCTGCGGCAGCCCGTCAGCGCCAATCAGCACCCGTACCAAGACCCGGCCTTGTTCGCCCAGCCGACGGCTCACGGCGGGGTAGACCGGTTTGGGGTTTTGCAAGTAGGCGGCGTTGCTCGAGGGCAGGATGGTGTGGGCCGGTGCGGGGGCCGACGGTGCGGCCTCGCTGGTGTTGGCGCTGCTGGCGGTGCTGGTGCTACTGGTGGCCGGTGGCTCCGAGGCGGGCGCGCTGAGCGCGCCGGTGGGCGCTTGCGGCGCTGGCGGGGCGGAGGGGGGGGGTGCGGCTTGGGGCATCGGTGCTGGCGCTTTGGCCACACTGCGCTTGGCCGGTGCGGGACGGGCGGCGGCCGGTGGTGGTGGCGGTGGTGCTGGCGTGTCGGTCGGGGGCTGCGGGGTGATGAATTCCCCCAAAATTTGGACTGGCACGATGGCTTCGGGGCTGGGTCGCAGCAGGCTTGACTGCACGGCCCACAGGAGGGCGATATGTGCGGCGACAACGCCGCCAGCGATCAGCGCGTTGTGGCCAAGGCCAGGTGCAGGGGTAAAAAGCTCAGGACTGCGGGTCATAGGTAAAAAGTGTGCCAGGGCTTGGGGCCGATGCCGGTGAGGGCCGATGCCAGGTAGGGGCCGCTGGTGGGGGCAAATTTAGCGCAAAAATACTGGCGTCGCGTTGGCAGCTTGGTGCGGGCGTGGGGCCAGGCTATTTGCGCAAAATCCACCAAGACGCGCCCACCACAATGGCTAGGCTGCCACCCAGGGCGTAGAGAAATTGCATCGTGTGCTTTCGGTGAAGGCGCTGGCGGATGGGGGGCCGGGCATGGCATGGCACTGGGCGATGACTTCGCGTGCGCAGCCCTCGCAACGGCCGCATTGGGTGGCAACGCCGAGTTCGAACTGAATTTGATCAAAATCCATGCCCGAGTGCGCATGGCGAACCAGGTCTCGGTCAGAAATTTTGCGGCAGACACAAACAATCATGGCAGTCCGTTCGTAGGTTTGTTGGTTGCTTTATTCTAAATGATAATTCTTCGCATTCAGTACAATGCTGGAAAATATACAGGGATTTACGCGTAAGGGTGCGCACGGGAGCGTTGGCGCTGGCTGCTGGCTGTGCCAGCGCCAACCACGCCGGACAAGGCTTTAACGCTTGGCATGGACAGTCCGTGGACGCACTGCAAGCGGGCGTTCAGCCGCAGGCGCGCTGGGTGCGACCAAGGCTTGTTGGGGATTTTTGCCAGCTCTGGGTTTGGCGCAAATCGCCTCAAACATCCAGCCACATCCGCAGCAGGTTGTGGTAGCTGCTGGTCAGGCCAATCACGGCGGGATCGGTTTCGCCGATGCGGTTGCGCAACGCGATCAGGTGCTGATCCATGTCGAACAGCAGGCGGCGTTGCTCGTCGCTGCGCACCATGCTTTGGATCCAGAAATAGCTGGCCAAGCGGACTCCGCGCGTGACGGGCTCAACCCGGTGCACGCTGGTGCCGGGGTAGAGCACCAGGTCACCGGCTGGGAGCTTGACCCGTTGCGTTCCAAAGGTGTCTTCGATCACCAGCTCGCCGCCGTCGTAGCTGTCGGGGTTGGTGAGAAAAAGGGTGCAAGAAATATCGGTCCGAACGCGCGCGCCGCCGTTGACATAGCGCACTGCGCTGTCCACATGGTTGCCAAAGGCGTTGTTTTGGCCGCTGTAGCGGTTGAACAGGGGTGGAGAAATCTGCTTGGGCAGCGCGGCGGAGAAAAACAGGGACTGCTGTTCCAGCCCGGCCAGCAGCAGCTGTTGAAGGCTGCGCGTGGCCTCGCAGTCTTCGGGCAATTGCAGGTTGTTTTTAGCCATCGCCGATTGGCTGCCTGCCGTTATCCGGCCATCGCCCCAAGGGGCATCTGCCAGCAGTGCGTGGGCGTGTTTGATTTCAGCGGGGCGTAGCACGCCGGGGACATGGAGCAGCATGGAGGTCTTTGGTTAGTGTGGCCCACCCCCGAAGCGCCTGCGGCGCTCCCCCCTCAAGGGGGCGCACCCGGTGGCCTGGCAGAGCCAGATCCACGGGTGCCCTGGAAGCGGTGAACTTGGCCCACCCCCGAAGCGCCTGCGGCGCTTTCCCCCTCAAGGGGGCGCACCCAGTGGCCTGGCGGAGCCAGATCCACGGGTGCACTGGGGGCGGCGCGCTCGTCTCGCGGTGCGGTTTCATCGCTCGGTGGTGCATAACGTGGCCCACCCCCGAAGCGCCTACGGCGCTTTCCCCCTCAAGGGGGCGCACCCGGTGGCCTGGCGGAGCCAGATCCACGGGTGCACTGGGGGCGGCGCGCTCGTCTCGCGGCGCGGTTTCATCGCTCGGTGGTGCTTGCCCAGTGCATGACAGTTAGGCCCAGAGCGGCTCCTCCGCCATCGCCTCGCACTGCTCCTCCAGCATCTGCACCTGGCCGCGCCAGTAGTCGCTGCTGCCGAACCAGGGGAAGTTGTGCGGGAAGGTCGGGTCGCTCCAGCGGCGGGCCAGCCAGGCGCTGTAGTGGATCAGGCGCAGCGTGCGCAGCGGCTCGATCAAGGCTAGCTCACGGCGGTCGAACGGGCGGAATTGTTCGTAGCCGTCCAGCAGGGCGCTGAGCTGGCGCGTGCGCTGGGCGCGGTCACCGGACAGCAGCATCCACAGGTCTTGCACCGCCGGGCCGCTGCGGGCGTCGTCAAGGTCTACAAAATGCGGGCCGCCGTCGGGCCGCTCGACCGGTGTCCACAAGATGTTGCCGGGATGGCAGTCGCCGTGCAGGCGCAGGCTGATAAATTTTTGATCATTAGTGCATGTATCGCTTACTGGGTAAGCGCTTAATGCTATCAAATTAATAGCTTTTTTGCAGGCCGCTTGCCAGCTGCTTTGCACGTCGAGCGGAAGCATGTTGTGCGCCAGCAGCCAGTCGTACGAGGCCGTGCCAAAGCTTTGCAAATTCAGCGCCGGTCGCAGGGCGAAGGGCTGGACGGCACCGACGCTGTGGATGCGGGCCAGGAAGCGGCCAATCCACTCCAGCACCTCGAAGTCATCGAGCTCGGGCAGACGGCCACCGCGCTGTGGACTGACGCTGAAGAAAAAACCACCAAACTGGTGCAGCGTGCGCCCTTGCAGCGTGAGCGCGCCGACCACGGGGATTTCGGCGGCCATCAGCTCGGCGGCAAAGGCGTGTTCCTCCAGGATTTGCGCCTCGCTCCAGCGCCCTGGGCGGTAGAACTTGGTGACCACCGCCGAGTGGCCACAGCAGGGCTCTTCAAGGTGCAACTGGTAGACCCGGTTTTCATACGAGCTCAAGGCCAGCATGCGGCCATCGCCGTGAACGCCGATGCTGTGCAAGGCGTCCAGCACCAGGTCGGGTGTGAGGTCGGCATACGCGTGTTGCGCGGTGGAGGAGGGAAGGTCAAGAGGCATGCGGCGATTGTCCTGCCAAATCCGGCGAACTGTCATGCATGGGCCAAGCACCACCGAGCGATAAAACCGCGCCCCCAGTGCACCCGTGGCTCTGGCTCTGCCGGGCCACCGGGTGCGCCCCCTTGAGGGGGAGCGCCGCAGGCGCGACAGGGGTGTTTCACGTTAAGGTGCGGCACGGGCTTGGCCGGATGCCGCTGTCCTCAAGGCAAAACTACAATGGCCCATGCTCACCTTCCTTGTCTACCTTCTTATGGCGGTATTGGTTTTTTTTGGCTTGACCACTTTGCTGATACCGGTCTACCTCTGGATACTGTGTCGTGATGCTGTAACGGCGCCCCAGCGTGCCGCCGAGATGGCCGAGCGGGAAGAATTGCTGGCAGAGATTGAAGCCATGCGCAAGAAGCCCCGGCCCAAGACCTGGGTTTGAGCGGGGCCGCCATGGTCGCTACCTGCCATCAATGGCACGTAAAGGCCCACCCGCTGGATGAACGGCAAGCGACGGTTGCACCGTTGATTTTCCATAGAGGGGCCCAAAAAAATGGCGTTGAAGTCACGGCTATTGCTTGAGGGCGTTCACCTTTTCGGCGGCAAGTGCCATGGGGCGCTCTTTAAGGAGAGGATGGGCATCGGCGATTTCAACGATCCAGTCGATGAAAACGCGCACCCTTCGCGGTAAATGCCGTGCCGATGGGTAAACGATGTGCAGCGGTTTGGTGCCTGCCGTCCAGTCGGGCAAAACAGGGATAACCCTGCCTTTTTTGACCCATTCATACGCCAGAAATGGCGGTGCCAGCACCAGTCCGCCGCCGCTCTGTGCAGCGATCAAGGCGGATTCATGGTCTTCGAAGCGATGGTGCTCGGAAACCGCAATATCCACCCAGTGACCATCGCGCTCCAGGCGCCAAGGCATCGATTTTCCTGAGCCATGGCTGAATATTCCAAAGCACCTTACTTTGTGAAGATCGTCTGGGGTTTTTACCAGTTCGCCAAGCTCTGCCGAGCCATAAATTCCAAAGTGGATGTCGCAGATGCTTTTTGAAATAAATGACGAATCTTCCAGTGCGCCGCCGCGCAAGGCACAGTCAATTCTTGAGCCGGGCAACAGGGCCCGCCGATCGCTGCAACCAAGCTCCATTCTGATATTGGGAAAGCGTTTCTCAAAATCTTGCAAATTGGGGGCAATCAGCCAGCGCGATATTGAGCTTACCGCTTCAATCCGCAAAATGCCAGATGGGTTTTCTGTATGGCCTTGCAGCTGGGCTTCGGTTTCTGCGAGCTCATCCAACAGCGATACGCATTTTTCGTAGTAAATAAGGCCGTCATTGGTCAAATTCATGGCCTGGGTGGTTCGGTGGATCAACCGCACACCCAATGATTTTTCCAGATCACTGACCCTCTGTGAAACTCTTGCATTCGGAATGCCCAGGGCATCCGCTGCCCGAGAAAATCGGCCAGCTTCTGCCACCTTGATAAAGGTCTTGATTGCAGTAAGTTTGTCCATAAATTTAATTTAATTCAATTTTCAAGAAATTGGGCTTGTCTGCGCCGGTTGTTTGGGGAAAATGGCGGGATTGTTCACTTGCTATCCATCCCATGAAATTCCCGAAAAAATTATATGCGTCTTCCTGCTTCCTGCTGGGCTCCGTTCTTTTGCTGCCCGCCGTTGTAGCACAGGTGCCCGCCCAGCAAGCGCCATCCGGCGCCAAGGATCAGCTCGGCATGGGGCGATACCTTGGCGTGGAAACCTGGGGACGCTGTGCTGCGCCTTTGCAGGCCAGAGACGCCAAAGTGTATGAATTGTCCCATGTGCGCTCGAACGAAATGCCACAGGCACGGTTTGCCGAAAATGAAGTTTATACCTACGACCGCCCCCAGGGCATGCCGGGTACCCGGCATGGATTCAATACTGAATCGGTCCGTGGCAATACCGGTGGCCAGGGCACCCAGATCGACGCA
>JAYVXE010000160.1:0-1957 GCA_043785395.1 Burkholderiaceae bacterium
GCGCTTGCAGCAACAATTTGGCATCACCGCCCAGAGCGACAGCGCGGCGGCGAGCGCCGGGCTGGCCTGCGCCAAGCTGGTGGTCTGGGCGGTCAAGCCGCAAATCTTCCACCAGGCCGCCAGCCAGGCCCGCGCCCATACGCAGGCCGCGCTCCACCTGAGCGTTGCCGCCGGCATCGGCTCGGAGCGCATCGCCCACTGGCTCGGCAGCGAACGCATCGTGCGCGCCATGCCCAACACCCCGGCACTGGTTGGCCAAGGCATCACCGGCTTGTTTGCCCGCGCCGCCGTCAGCGCCGCCGAGCGGGCCCAGATCGAAGCCGTGCTCGCCCCCACCGGCGCCCTTCTTTGGCTAGCGCAAGAGGCCCAGCTCGACGCCGTCACCGCGCTGTCGGGCTCAGGCCCGGCCTATGTGTTTTATTTCCTCGAAGCCATGGTGCAGGCCGGCGTCGGCATGGGCCTGGAAGAAGCCCAGGCGCGGCAACTGGCCATCGCCACTTTCAGCGGCAGCGCAGCCCTGGCGGCCGCCAGCACCGAGTCGCTCGCCTGCCTGCGCGAACGCGTCACCTCCAAGGGCGGCACCACCTACGCGGCGCTCAGCAGCTTGGAGCACAACCAGGTGCAAGCGCACTTTGTGCAGGCCATGCAGGCGGCGCAACAGCGTGCGCAAGAGCTGGGTGCAGCCGCCGAATAAGCGGTTGGCAAGCATCCCGCATCCACGGAGCCACGCCAAATGTCACCTTCTTGCGTCCCTACCTCCATGCAGGCCCGCCTCTGGCGCTGGCTGTTGCTCGCGTGTCTTGGCTACTTGTCAGGCTGTGCCAGCAATGATTTGGCCACACCACGCATGCGCATCGGTGCCCTGCCCTTCCCCGGCTTCGCCACCAATTACGTGCTGCTCGACGACCCAAGCGCACTCGGCCAGCACCGCTATGAGCGGCTGCCCCCGCTCTCATCCCTGGCGGACGAAGTCTCCAGCGGCATTGTCTACACCCGCCGTGGTGGCTTCATCGATCTGGCGCATGTGCGCTCCAGCATCGACTGGGTGCGCTACATCCATGACCACGTGTTGGCGCAGCTCTTGACGCCAGCGCCCGCCGAAGCTGTGCCACAGCCCTTGCGCTGGACCTGGCTGGGCAACGATTTCGAGCTTGAGCTGCGCCCGCCCGATAGCTGGTGGGCGTTGGAGCCGTCGGTGCGCACGGCGCTGGCCCATGGGGCGGCACAGCGCATAGGCCAGCGCATGGCTGTCTCGATCGGTACTTGGCATGAAATCGGCAGCTGGTATGGCCAGATGATTCTTCCCCTCATTTCAGAGCAGCGCTCGGCCTTTACCTGGGACGACAGCTACTCGCACGCCTGGGGCGCCGGGGTTGGTGCGCAAGCCCTGCAACGGCTGCAGAGCCATCCCAAGGAAGGCTGGAATCAAGCTGTCACACACGTCCTGCGCGCCGCACTGCGCGAGCTCGAACCCGTCACCGCCACCTGCCAAGCCCACGTCGTGAGCACCGTACAAAACCATTGGTGGGCCCAGGTTTCACCGCTGAAGCGGGACCTGGACGCCGGCTTGGACGGCCAGGCAAAGCAGCCCTGGCGGGTCGACTCCGTGCCCTGCGCAGCGGCGGCCAACACGCCACCTTTTGCGCCTCAGCTGCCTGTGTGGCCGTCTCCGGCGTACAGCTCCGACCTCGGCTTGCGCTGGCGTGTTCGTCTGCCCGACTGGTTGGCGTGCGAGGCGACAAACTGTTCCCCGCAGCATCCCGTAAGGTTCGAGGGCGAAGCGGCGCTGCGCCAGGCCCTGCTGCGCTTGCGCGAAACAATACGGGCCGAGCAAGGCCACGCAGCCCTGCAACCCTGAACGGCACGGGGGCGGCACAGCCCTGGAAAACTTGCGCCAGCCTTCGGAATCTGCAAAGACAAGTTCTTGAAATGCATGATTGTGCAGATGCCAGCCGCT
>JAYVXE010000161.1:0-1956 GCA_043785395.1 Burkholderiaceae bacterium
TGTGCTTCCAGCCGCCAGCCGCCCAGCAGCAGCGCGGCGACAAAGGCCAGATACAGCAGCCAGCGCGCCGGGTTAAACCAGGCCAGCGGGTTCATGCCAGACCTCCCACGATCTGCCCCCCCGTGATGAAGCCGTGCCAGTGCCCCGACCCGCTGGCGTCAACGGACGGGCTCAAAGAGAGGCTTTCAAAGGTTTCCCCTGTGCGTTGCCAGTTATTGCCGCGCTTGGATGGAACCACGTTACGGCCGTGGTGGCCGATGAATCGCCCATAGGCGTCACCCCATCCCGCCATCTGCGATTTCATTAACCATAACTGGGAGTCGTCATCATCTCCGGCGATGTACGCAGGAGTGGCCCAGAACGACGTGAGAACTACATTGCGGCAACAGGGGCAAAGAAATGCCACGCCAATCTGTTCGCCTCGGCGCTCAATCCAACGCGGCTCAAGATCGGTGAGTTTCATGCCACCACCCCGCCCGCATCGGTGTAGGCCAGTTGCAGCTTGCCCATTGCGTTCATGGCTTGGCCGGGGTAATTTGCCCCCGGCAAACTGGCCCAAAGATTTGACACCCGGGCCACGGCCAGCGCAAACTGCCCGCCGTCGACCAAGGGCAAGGCGCAACGCTCGCGGATCAACTGGATCGCCCAGCTGTCCTGCGCGTCCGGGCCAAAATTCATCAGCCCGAGCGTTGCGCGGTAATGGGGCCAGTCGCGCAGCATGAATTGATAGCGGCCGCTGGCGTTGGAGCTCAAGCCCTTGCTGTTGATGATCTTGGACTTGCGGCCCAAGGCAAACGGATGGTTGCCAAAGTCCGTGAAGATTTCCGGCTGGCCATCGATGCCGGTGACGATCACGTCATAGCCGTTGCGCTGGGTGGCCGGGCTGGTGCTGGTGCCCTCGGAATGGGCCAGCATATCAAGAAATGCCTTGCGATTCGCGTTCATTGATCACTCTCCTTTTTTAACAAAAACCAGCGGCACGCCATGCCGCCAATGCACGGCGGTCGTGACCTGCACCGCCAGACTCGCGGCCATGAAGGCCAGATACATCCAGATCGGCGTCGTGCCGGCTGGCCAGTGGCAATCAGCCGGCAACAGCAGCGGCAAAAAGGGCGCGCCGGCCAGCAGCAGGGCCATCACGGCCTTGGCCCAAAAGGCCAGCACCACGTCGCTGACGGTCTGCAGATTGGTTTTTTGCAGGCGGCAAAAGCAGGTCGCAAAGATCGCCATGGACAGCGTTAGTTGCACGATCAGCAGCAGGGCTTGCAAGCCGCTCAGCGCGCTCATGAGCCGGCCCCCTTGCGGCCTAAAAATGCGGCCAGCGCGGCAAAGATGGCTTCAATCAAAGTGAGTAGTGCATTGCGCCCGGCCCCAATGGCTGCGGCTACCGGCATCAAGGCAATCGCGCTCGGTATATGCAGGTAGGTTTCCAGCGCCCAGGCCACTGCGCCAGTGATCGCCGTGGCCAGCAAGACGCCGACCAACACAAACCAGACGGCCTCCAGCCGGGTCGCAGTGTTCGCCCGGCCCATGGCCAGCAGCGAGCCCGCGACCGCGCCAAATACAATCAGCGCGTAGGGCCCGAGCACTGGCCCGAGCAAGGCGCTGGCGGCACCGACGCCGATAAAGGTGGTGGTGGTCGGCTCAGCCATTTTCGGGCACGCCCTGGACGTGCACTTGCGGGGCCAGCCGGTTCAGGATGCGCGAAATCCAGCGTGCATCTTCGCCGAGCTGGTCATCGAGTTTGATGAGTCTTGCAAGTCGCTGGCTGAAGGTGTACTCACCGGCTTGTGGCCAGTCCCAGGTCAGCCCTGCCAGCACCGTGTAATTGAGCAGCACATCCAGCAGCCAGGCGATGATGGCGACCGGCGCCAGCAACCACCACAAGCCGCCGCGCTGGTATTGAATGCCGATGGCGTAGAGCACGAGCAGCAAGGCGGGCAGCAGCAAAAACAG
>JAYVXE010000162.1:0-6603 GCA_043785395.1 Burkholderiaceae bacterium
GATAACGCGCGGTGCACCAGCGAGTGCGCATTCCTCCTCGAACAGGTGTTTTTGCACAGAGCTCCAGCCTGGGCCGCCAAACTCTTGCGGCCAGCCCCAGCCGAGCCAGCCTTTTTTGCCCAAAATCTTGGCCCAATTTTGATAATCGTCGCGTGTCAGGCGCAGTGCGTTATGCACTTTGTGGGCGATCTGCGGCGGCAGATGCGCTTTGACCCAGGCGCGGATGTCTTCGCGAAACTGCTGCTCCTGCGGGGTGAAGGCTAAATCCATACGGGTCTCCTGTTGCTGGCTTGTGGTCAGGACTTACGCAAAATTGTTCTGGCTAGGCATTTTTCCGCAGACAGTACATCCAGTACGGCTGGTCAAAAGAACGACGCCAGGGCGGTTTTGCGTAAGTCCTCGTGGTGTGTGGGTTGATGGGGCTGGTTTTAGCACGGCCGTTCGTTCAGGTCTGTCCGGGCTGTGACAGGGTGGGTGGGCTGGGCTCAACCCCGAGCTCGGAGCACAGCCGCAGCACGGTGCTGCGCAGTTGCGCGACCTCGTCCTCCAGCAGCGCGATGCGTGACTCCATCAATTTGCTGTTGGGGCTGCTCGGTGCGCTGCTGTGCCCGTGCAGGGGGTTGACTGGCCCGCACAGCAGGTGCATCCAGCGCGCTTCACGGGCGCCGGGTGCGAGCGCCAGTTTGAGCGTCAACGGCCCACCTTTGATCGGTGCGCGTTCTTGCAGTTCTTCGAGGAAGCCTTCGACCGAGGAGACATCGGCAAAGCGGTACCAGCGCTCGGCGTTGAGGCGCAGTTCGGCGGCGGTTTGCGCGCCGCGCAGCAGCAGCAGTCCGAGCAAGACGGCCGATTGTTCGGGCACGCCGACGGAGCGCTGAAAATTGTGTTCGTAACGCAGGCTGCGGCTGCCACTGCTGGCGCGCACCAGGTTGTCAGCCAAGAGCGTATCGAGCGCTTGCTGGGCCTCGGCCTCGCTCAGGTTCATCAAGGGCTCGCGGCTGGTTTTTTGGTTGCAACCGGCCAGCAGCGTGTTCAGCGTCATCGGGTAGCTGTCGGGCACGGTGCGGGCTTTTTCCATCAGGGTGGCCAGCACCCGGGCTTCGTCCAGGCTGAGGGGGCGCTCGGTTGCGGAGAAAACACGTGGGATCGCAGCGGGGGTAAGCAGGCTCATGGCGGGATAATTCCTATAGGACTGGCGTAAAACCGCCCTGGCGTTGTTTTTTTTGACCAGCCGTACTGGGCGTACTGGCTGCGGAAAAATGCCTAGCCAGGATAATTTTGCGTAAGTCCTATCCTAATAACAAAAGTACCTAACGGCATGAAGAACATTGTGATTTTGATCTCTGGCAGCGGCTCCAACATGGCTGCCATCATCGGCGCGGCCCAGCGTGAGGGCTGGGGGGCGCGCTTTGGCGCGCGGGTGGTCGCCGTCATTGGCAACCGCCCAGGCGCGGCCGGTTTGGCGCTGGCGCAGACCTTGGGCGTGGCCACCGAGCTGCTTGACCACCAGGCGTTTGAGAGCCGGGAGGCGTTTGATACCGCGCTGGCCGCGCGGATCGACCGTCACACACCAACGCTGGTGGTGCTGGCTGGCTTTATGCGCATTTTGACGCCGACCTTTGTGGCGCATTACGCAGGGCGTTTGCTCAATATCCATCCCTCTTTGCTGCCGGCCTTCAGTGGCTTGCACACCCACCAGCGCGCGCTCGATGCCGGTGTGTGTTTTGCGGGCGTGACCGTCCACCAGGTGACGGCCGAGCTGGACCACGGCGCCATCCTTGGCCAGGCCGTGGTGCCGGTGTTGCCCGGCGACAGCGCGCAGACGCTGGCGGCGCGAACATTGACGCAAGAACACCTGCTCTATCCGCGTGCGATTGCCGCCTGGTTGCAGGGTTTGTCGCCGGCTGGCGGGGGGTGAGCGCGGCTGTTTACGCAAAAGGGGAGGGCGGGTAAGGGCGGTGGCGGTTTCTCGTCAATTGATATTGTTTTGATAGCTGCTACCGCATGTGTTTTATCAATATAAGTATGTATTGTTATTGAAACTCATATGGAACTTGCGCTAGCAGCTATAACTTATGTGTGATTCCAGGTGTTTCAGATGTTTCAGGTGTTTTCGGGATTGGGCCCCTGAGGCTCGACAAGGGTAAAGCGGGCCTGGAGACGGCCATCTACCTCCAGCGTCTGGCCAAACATCGCGGCTGGGCGCACCCACAGGCCGCGCTCGCCGTAGAGTGCGCGGTACAGCGTCATGGCCTCCAGGCTTTCGCTGTGGCGAACGGTGTCGAGCACTTGGTAGAGCTGGCCCTTGTAGTGGCGGTAAATACCGGGCGGGGTGGCGTTCAGCGGGGGGAGGTTTGTGGTTGGCATGGGGCAAAGTGCGCTGGCTGGGGTTGGGATGAAGCTTGCCGATGGCCCGAATCCGGGCTGACAAATCAAGGACTTACTTCTTGCCGCAGCCTTACATGGAACAATAGCGGGCTATGCATCCTAAAGCCCTGTTAGAAGCTGGCACCGAACTGGTCCGGCTCTGTCTCCAATTAAGCCACCCCACCGACGCGGTGGTGGCCCGTTTCTTCCGTGAAAACCGTGCGTTTGGCCCGCGTGAGCGCACTGCGATGGCCGAGGCGGTCTATGCCGTGCTGCGCCACAAGCTGCTGTTTGACCACATGGCGCCGTCAGGCAGTGGCTCCAAAGAGCGGCGTTTGGCGATTTTGGGCTTTGCCCACAGCCAAGACCAACAAGCGCAACAAGACCCCAAGCGCTCGGTTGCGCCCGGCATGAGCTCGGGGCGTGATTTCCTTGACGCAGCACTGAGCGAGCAAGAGCGCAAGTGGCTGGCCCACTGCGACAGCATTGCGCGCGACGACTTGATGGAGCGTCACCGCCACAGTCTGCCGGATTGGCTGGTGCAGCCGTTGAAGGCGCAGCTGGGCGATGGTTTTTGGCCGCTGGTCGCAGCCCTGAACCAGCCCGCCGGACTGGATTTGCGCGTCAATATCTTGCAAGCCAAGCGCGCCGAGGTGCAACAAGAGATGGCCAAGGTCGGCCTCAAAGCCCTTGCCACGCCGTACTCGCCCTGGGGCCTGCGCCTGTCCGGCAAGCCTGTGCTGGCCAAGCTCGATGCCTTTGTGCGCGGCGCCGTCGAGGTGCAAGACGAGGGCTCGCAATTGCTGGCCTTGGTGCTGGACGCCAAGCGCGGCGAGATGGTGGTCGATTTTTGCGCAGGTGCCGGCGGCAAAACCCTGGCCATTGGCGCGACCATGCGCAACACTGGCCGGCTGTACGCGTTCGACACCTCGGCCCATAGGCTAGACGCACTCAAGCCGAGGTTGGCGCGCAGCGGCCTGTCCAACGTGCACCCGGCAGCGCTGGCGCACGAGCGTGACGAGCGCGTCAAACGCCTGGCCGGCAAGATCGACCGGGTCTTGGTCGATGCGCCGTGCTCGGGCCTGGGCACGTTGCGGCGCAATCCCGACCTGAAATGGCGCCAGACGCCGGCCTCGGTACAGGCGTTCGCAGCCACCCAAGGCGCGATCTTGGAGAGCGCAGCGCGCCTGCCCAAATCCGGCGGGCGTTTGGTGTACGCCACGTGCAGCGTCTTGCCAGAAGAAAACGAGGCGATTGCCGAGGCCTTCTCCCGCGCCCACCCAGAGTTCACGCCGCTCGACATGGGCGAGTTGCTGAGCCAGCTCAAAGTCGATGCGCCAGCGCAGCTGTGCAGCGGCCCGCTCAGCGGGAGCGAGTACCTGCGGCTTTGGCCGCACCAGCACGGCACCGACGGCTTCTTTGCTGCGGCCTGGGTGCGCCAGTAACGCTGGGCAAAAGAATGGCTATGGATTTTGGAGCCCATCCTCTAAAATGCCCGGTTGCACAAAATGTGTGCAGCACACCTACCGGGGGCGTCCTGAGCGAGGCCCCGACGACTGAACTTTGAAGGGCTTTGCCGACTATGTTGTTACCTGACTGGAATGTGCTTGACGCCGTGCTGAACTGGCTTGGCAGCGGGCTTTTGGACCTGCACTGGTGGCAGGTTTTGCTCTACACCTTGGTGAGCACCCACATCACGATTGCCAGCGTGACGATTTACCTGCACCGCCACCAGGCGCACCGGGCGATGGATTTGCACCCGATTGCCGCGCACTTCTTTCGTTTTTGGCTGTGGCTGGCAACCGGGCAGGTGACCAAGGAGTGGGTTGCCGTACACCGCAAGCACCACGCCAAGTGCGAGACCATGGATGACCCGCACAGCCCGCATGCCCACGGCATCAAGACTGTCGTCTGGACCGGCGCCGAGCTCTACCGCAAAGAGACCAAAAACCTGGAAACCATCGCCAAGTACGGCCGGGGCACGCCCGACGACTGGATCGAGCGCAAGCTCTACACCCGCCTCAGTTGGCAAGGCATTCAGCTGATGCTGGTGATCAATCTGGCCTTGTTCGGCGTCCTCGGCTTGTCGGTGTGGGCGGTGCAAATGGTCTGGATTCCGATCACGGCGGCCGGCATCATCAACGGCATTGGCCATTACTGGGGTTACCGCAACTTCGAGGCCCCTGATGCCAGCACCAATGTCTCGCCCTGGGGCATCTTGATTGGCGGTGAAGAGTTGCACAACAACCACCACACCTACCCAACTTCGGCCAAGTTCTCGGTCAAGCCGTATGAGTTCGATATTGGCTGGGTCTATATCCAGTTGATGGTGAAAATCGGGCTGGCCAAGGTCAAAAAAATACCGCCCAAGCTGCGCCTGGGAGCCATCAAGCCGGTGGCCGATGAAAACACCTTGGAGGCACTGATTGCCAACCGCTATGAAGTCATGGCCGGTTATGCCCGAGGTGTGCGCCAAGCCTGCCATGACGAGCTGCTGCTGCTGCAAGCGCGTAAAGCCGACATCTCGGTGCTCCAGGCGGCCAAACGCTGGCTGCACCGCGACGACGACAAAGTGCCCGCCAATGCGCGCCCCCAGCTGGAGCAGGCGCGCGCAGCCCATCCAGTGCTCGACAAAATGGTGACCATGCGCGAAGAGCTGCGCCAACTTTGGCTCAATACCTCGCACTCGCGAGAGCATCTGGCGCAAGAGTTGCAAGCTTGGTGCCAACGCGCTGAGAGCAGCGGTATTGCGGCGCTGAAAGAGTTTTCGCTCAAGTTGCGCGCAGTGCACGCCTGATCCGGGGCGCCCTGCCGATAGCCGCCAAACTTTGAAAAAACCGCATGGCGTCCGTAAGGGCCATGCGGTTTTTTTGTTGTCAACTCTCCTAGGACTTACGCAAAATCGCCCTGGCGTCGTTTTTTTGACCCGCCGTACGGGGAGTACTGGCTGCGGAAAAATGCCTAGCCAGGACAATTTTGCGTAAGTCCTGACTCCCAAGGATCGGGCCGCACCAGACGTAAAAAAACCACCCGGTAAAGATGTACCGGGTGGTTTTTTGGCCATGCCTGAATTACTTCAGCTTGATTTCTTTGTAGTCCACATGCTTGCGTGCTTTGGGATCAAACTTGCTGATCAGCATTTTCTCGGGCATGGTTTTCTTGTTCTTGGTCGTGGTGTAGAAGTGACCGGTGCCAGCTGTCGATTCCAGCTTGATTTTTTCGCGTCCGCCTTTGGTTGCCATGGTGCTTGCTCCTTATGCTTGGCCGCGTGCGCGCAAATCTGCGAGCACGGCGTCGATGCCGTTTTTGTCGATCAAGCGCAATGCTGCACTGGAGATCCGCAAACGAATCCAGCGGTTTTCGGTTTCGACCCAAAAACGGCGGTATTGCAGGTTCGGCAAGAACCGGCGCTTGGTTTTGTTGTTGGCGTGGGAAACATTGTTCCCAACCATCGGGCCTTTACCCGTGACTTGACATACACGTGCCATTCGGACACTCCTCGTAAACAGCTGGTACTGGCAAAAAATCGAGCCGAGCTCGATTTTTTGGGGGCCAGTCGGTGACAGCTTGACCTCGCCAAAAACGGGTGGCGGGATCCCGGCTGCCGAGCCGCAGCAAGGCTGGGTTTCGGCAAAGCCTGCGATTATAGCTTGCCGGGCCGCAGCTGGCTGCGCGCAGTGCAGCTTACTCTTCCAAGAATCGCTGTGCGTCGAGGGCTGCCATGCAGCCGGTGCCCGCGCTGGTGATGGCTTGGCGGTAGACATGGTCTTGCACGTCACCGGCGGCAAAAACGCCGGGAATGCTGGTCATGGTGGCCAAGCCTTGCAGGCCGGAGCGGCTGATGAGGTAGCCGTCCTTCATGGCGAGTTGGCCCGTGAAAAGCTCGGTATTGGGCTTGTGGCCAATGGCGATAAAGCAGCCGTGCAGCGTGATGTCTTCGGTGTTGCCGGTTTGGGTGTTTTTGACGCGCACGCCGGTCACGCCCGAGGCGTCGCCGAGGACTTCGTCCAGCACATAGAAAAGCTTGAGCTCAATCTTGCCTTCTGCGACTTTGGCCTGGAGTTTGTCGACCAAGATGGGCTCGGCCTTGAACTTGTCGCGCCGGTGTACCAGTGTGACTTTGCGCGCGATATTGGACAGGTAGAGCGCCTCTTCGACGGCGGTGTTGCCGCCGCCGACCACGCAAACATCCTGGCCACGGTAGAAAAAACCGTCGCAGGTGGCGCAGGCCGAGAC
>JAYVXE010000163.1:0-6603 GCA_043785395.1 Burkholderiaceae bacterium
GAGCGCCGCAGGCGCTACGGGGGTGGGCCACTGAACACTGCTGACAGTTTTTGGTAGGCAGCTTGCCTACAGTGCAAAGCTTCTTCACTCCCCACCAAAGGACTTTGTATGACTGCCCCCTTCACCCTCTACACCCACCCCATGTCACGCGGGCGCACGGCGCGCTGGATGCTGGAAGAATGCGGCGCCGCCTACGACAGCGTGATCCTCGATTACGGCCCGGCGATGAAGGCGCCCGACTACCTGGCCATCAACCCCATGGGCAAGGTGCCGGCACTGAAGCATGGCAACACCGTCGTCACCGAAACCGCCGCCATCTGCGCTTATCTGGCCGATTTGTTCCCCGAGAAAACACTGGCTCCCGCTGTCGGCACTGCGGCCCGTGCTGCCTACTACCGCTGGTTGTTTTTTGCGGCGGCCCCGATGGAGGCGGCCGCCATGGGCAAGAGCCTGGGCTTGCTGGCACCGCCGGACAAGGCGGTCCAGGTTGGTTACGGCAGCTATGCCCAGGTCATGGACACGCTGGAGGTGGCCGTCACGCAAGGCCAGCCCTACCTGTGTGGGGCGCAGTTCAGCGCAGCTGACCTGTACCTGAGCGCCGCCCTGGTCTGGAGCATGCAGGTTGGCGGCACCGAAAAACGCCCGGCGTTTGAGCGTTACATCGAGCCCATCGTGCAGCGCGAAGCCTATCTGCGCGCCGCCGCCATCGACGACGCGCTGCTGGCCCAGCATCCGTTCCCAGGCTGAAGGGCCGGGGGACGATGCGCCGGGTAGCGGCACTGGCGGATGGGCGCAAACCATGTAGGAGCCCTGCCTGAATGCATGGTAAAAATGTGGTTTGGTGCACGCGCGAACACGCGAACGTTCGCGTGCATCCTGAGAAAAAAAGGAGACCCCCATGCCGTCAAGTCAGCAACATTTTCAAACCATCTTGGCCCAAGAGGGTGGGCTGCGGCGCAGCCTGAGCGGGCCGCAAATGACCATGATCGCGATTGGCGGGGCGATTGGCACCGGCCTCTTCATGGGCAGTGGTTTTGCGATTGGCTTTGCCGGCCCCAGCGTGCTGGTCAGCTACGCCATCGGCGCACTGATTGCCTTGCTGCTGATGGGGTGTTTGGCCGAAATGACCGTGGCGCACCCAACGCCGGGCTCCTTTGGCGCCTATGCCGACTACTACATCAGCCCGCTGGCCGGCTACTTGGTGCGCTATGCGTATTGGGCGGCGATCGTGCTGGCGGTCGGGGCCGAGGTGACGGCGGTTGCGATTTACATGCAGTACTGGTTCCCGGCCTCGCCCGCCTGGCTCTGGATCGTGCTGTTTGCGGGCGCCTTGGTGGCAGTCAATGCGTTCAGCGTCGGCGTTTTTGGCTTCATTGAGTACTGGTTTTCGATGGTGAAGATCGCCGCCATCGTCGGCTTTATCCTGCTCGGCGCCTACGTTGTCTACGGCGCGCCGGCGGACGGCACGATGGGCTTTAAAAACTACCTGGCGCATGGCGGCTTCTTCCCCAATGGCGTCTGGGGTATGTGGGTGGCGGTGATTGTGGCCATCTTTAGCTACCTCAGCATCGAGATGATTGCGGTCGCCGCAGGCGAGGCCAAAGAGCCAGAAAAAGCCATTACCGGCGCCTTTCGCGGCGCCATGGTGCGCCTGGTGGTGTTCTACATGCTGACGATGGCCTTGATGCTGGCGATTGTTCCGTGGAACCAGGCCGGCACGGCCAAGAGCCCGTTTGTGCAGGCGATGGAGGTGGTGCAAGTGCCGGGGGCCGCCCACATCATCAACTTTGTGGTGCTGATTGCCGCCTTGTCGGCCATGAACAGCCAACTCTACATCACCACCCGCATGATGTTCAGCCTCTCTAGGGGCGGCTATGCCTCGCCGCGCCTGGGCCAGTTGAACCGCCGGGGCGCGCCCGTGAACGCGCTGGGCTTGTCGTGCCTGGGCATCGCGCTGGCAACCGCGCTCAGCGTTTTGTACAAAGAGGCCTCGTTCGTGCTGATGATGGCGGTGTCGATGTTTGGCGCGCTCTTCACCTGGATGATGATTTTTGTCACGCATTACTTTTTCCGCAAACGCTGGGAGCAAGACGGCCAGCCGCGTTTGTCGTTTCGGATGTGGGGCTTCCCCGTGCTGACGCTGCTCGGGGCCGGCTTGATGCTGGCGATCATGTTGACGACAGCGCTGACCCAGGAGTTCAAGGCCACGCTGGGCTTTGGCCTTCCGTTCTTGCTGCTGCTGATCGTGGTGTATTGGGTTTTCTACCGCAACAAAAACCGCGACCAGGCAGCGGTCACACTGGCACAGCAGGCCAAACTCAAAAATACTTGAAATTGATAGCTTGTAGCGCTTGATTTATATGCATTTCATTGTTAAAAATATTTAATAGTGATTGTTTTCATGCGTTATAAGCTATTAAATTTGAAGTAATCGCGCGAATGTGCCTTTGACGCCGCCACTTGGTGCCAAAGCGCTCACCACCACTCACCACCACTCAGCGCCACTCAGCGCCACTCACCGTGGCGCGGCCCGGCCCGCGACGTAGTCAAAATCCCGGCTGTCCACCATCGAGACCCGAAACTCGGCCGGTTTTTGCGCAAAGCTGCGCGCCACGCGGTCAATGCGCAGCACCGCGCTGCCCTCGGCCAGGCCAAGCAGGGCGGCGCTGCGGGGGTTCAGCGGCTCGGCCCGGACACGCTCTTCGGCGTCCACCACGGTGACGCCAAAATCGGTTTGGTAAAGCTCATAAATGGTGCCGTTGCGCTGGCCCAGGCGCTGGCGCGTGAGCCCGGCAAACAGCTGCGCGTCGAGCACGATGTGGTCATGGATCACGGGGCGCTGCTGGAGCCACAAAACATTGTCGATCCGCAGCACCGGAGCGGCGGTCGCCAAGCCGAGCCGGCGTGCCTCCTCGGCGCTTGCGCGCGACTTGGCAAACGCGCGCAGCTCAACCCGGGGAAACTCACGCTGACCGTCGCGCCCGGCGATATTGAAGAACTGGAACATGAAGCGCTCTTGGTCAAGCCGCCCCACAAAGGTGCCACGGCCCTGCTGGCGCAGCAAAATATGCTCGGCCACCAGCTCCTCGACAGCACGGCGGATGGTGCCAATCGAGACGCCAAAGCGCGTCGCCAAGGCCCGCTCATTGGGCAGTGCGCCGCCCGGCTGCACGGCGCCGCTGGCAATGTCGGCAATCAGCTTGCGTTTAACTTCCTGGTACAGCACGAAAACCTCGCTATTAAAAAACTAGGACTTACGCAAAACGTCCGCCAGCGGCGTTTGCCCCTCCTGGCCGTACGCCAGTACTGTGCAGCGTCGGGGTGCCTTGCATGGAGCCGCTTTGCGTAAGTCCTAAAAACAACCGAAGACACCGCAGCGCGCAGGGCGCTGCGGTCTGGATTTTGGCATCCCTCCCTCCCGGGGCTTGCGCTCCAGCCAAACTGCGACAATTCCGCGCTTATGAACCAAGCCTACGTCCTTACCCTTTCTTGCCAAGATCGGCCCGGCATCGTGCATGCGGTTTCTGGTTTTCTGCTGGAACACGGCGGCAATATCGAAGAAGCCGCGCAGTACAACGACCACGGTACCGGCCTGTTTTTCATGCGCGTGCAATTTGCCTGCGAACGCCTTGACCATGCCGAGCTGCAAGCGCAGTTGCAGCCGTTTGCCGCGTCGTTTGGCATGCTTTGCCAGCTGCACGCGCCCAGCCAGCCGATGCGCACCGTCATCATGGTCAGCCGAGAAGGCCACTGCCTGAACGACTTGCTGTTTCGCTGGAAGAGCGGACTGCTGGGGCTGGACATCCGCGCCATCGTCAGCAACCACCGGGATTTTTACCAACTCGCGGCCAGCTACAACGTCGCCTTCCACCATATCCCCGTGAGCGCCGCCAGCAAGCCGCAGGCCGAGGCCCGGCAGCTGGAGATCATCGAGGCCGAAGGCGCTGAACTTGTGGTGTTGGCGCGCTACATGCAAGTGCTCTCCGACGACATGTGCCGCCAGCTGGCGGGCCGGGCGATCAATATTCACCACAGCTTTTTACCCAGCTTCAAGGGCGCCAAGCCCTATTACCAGGCGCATGACCGGGGCGTGAAACTCATTGGCGCCACCGCCCACTACGTCACCGCCGACCTCGACGAGGGCCCGATCATTGAGCAAGACGTGGCCCGGGTTGACCACAGCCGCACGGTTGAAGACCTGACAGCCCAAGGCCGCGACACCGAAAGCCAGGTGCTGGCCCGCGCCGTCAAATGGCATAGCGAGCACCGGGTGCTGCTGAATGGGCACCGGACGGTGGTTTTCAAGTAAGGCTGAACACAGCTGAAAAGCGGGCCGGTACGGCTGCCTTGTGGGCAGGCAGGCCGCTGGCGCACCGGCAATGCGTAACATTTATGTAAAAAACACAATTTTCCGAATCAGAAGTTAGAATCCGCCGGCCCTTCGAAAGACTTGTGCAAACATGTCTTTTCGACGCCGCTTAGGCGTATGTTGCCCATTGTTTGAGAATGCTGCCTCTGGCAGCCGGTTCAGCTGACGCGTGGAATTTGGCCTCAACCCCATTCACTGCGTGCTCTGCGGACTGATCTTGTTGACAAAGGCGTGTTACGTTTTTTAACTTTGTCTTTTGGAATATCCTTTGCATTGTCCAACGCCTACCCTGCGTGCTGCTTCATTTTGGCGTGAATGTGCCGCCCCTCTTTCGTACCGGCGCAAATTGCCACTGCTGGCACTGGCGCTGTGCACGCTGGTCAGCGCCCAGGCGCAAAACCTGCCCGACCCGGTCTTGGAGCTGCGCCGCCAGGAGGAGCGTGAACAAGCCCAGCGCCAAGAGCAAGAGCGCAGCCCGCAGGTGCGTCTGCCAACGCCTGCAACGTCGGTCAGCCAGGCCTTGGTGCAAGGCGAAAGCCCCTGCTTCAAAATTAAGCAGATCGAGCTGCAAGGCCTGGGGCCAGCACCGGGCGCGCAGACTGCGCCCTTGCCCTTGCCGGCGCAGTTTGACTGGCTACCGGCCGCTGTTGTCGACGGCGTGGCTGGCGACAGCCCGATCGGGCTGTGCCTGGGAGCCCAAGGCATCAACCAAGTGCTGCAGCGGGCGCAGGATGCGCTGATCGCCAGGGGCTACGTCACAAGCCGGGTGCTGGCTGCGCCGCAAGACCTGGGCCGTGGCCGTTTGGTCCTTAGCGTTGTGCCGGGGCGGATCCGGGCGATCCGTTGGGCGACACCGGTTGCTGCAGCCGGTGCGCCTGACGCAAATGACGCAACCGAGTCGGCCGCCTCCATGTCGCGCGCCCGCCTCTTGGGCAGCTTTTCCCTACAGGCTGGCGACCTTCTCAATCTGCGCGCTATCGAGCAGGCGCTGGAAAACCTCAAGCGCGTGCCGAGCGCCGATGCCGACATCCAAATCGAGCCCGCCGACGAGCCCGGCCAAAGCGACCTTGTGGTGCGCTACCAACAGGCCTTCCCGCTGCGACTGTCGCTGTCACTGGACGACAGCGGCACCAAGGGTACCGGGAAATACCAGGGCAATATGACCGTCAGCTACGACAACGCCTTGGGGTTGAACGATCTGCTCTACCTCACCCTGAGCCGCGACTTGGGCGGGGGCGACCCCGGCAAGCGCGGCACCCGGGGCAACACAGTTCACTACAGCCTGCCTTGGGGCTACTGGAGCCTGGGGGTCAGTGCCAGCCAAAGCCGCTACTTCCAAAACGTTGCCGGGGCGAGCCAGGACTACCTCTACCGGGGCAGCAGCCGAAATGCCGACGTCAAACTCAGCCGGCTGCTGTGGCGCAACAGCCAACGCAAAACCAGCGCCAGCATCAAGGCCTGGCGCCGCCAGTCGAACAACTACATCGATGACACCGAGATCGAAGTCCAGCGGCGCGTGGTCGGCGGCTGGGAACTGGGCCTGGAGCACAAGGAATACATAGGAGCTGCAACGCTCGATACCCGGCTCAGCTACAAACGCGGCACTGGCGCGTTTGGCAGCATCGCGGCGGTCGAGGAAGCCTTTGGCGAAGGCAGCTCACGTTTTGCGCTGATCAGCGCCGACACCAACCTCAGCCTGCCGTTCAAGCTGGCCGCGCAGCCACTGCGCTACAGCGCCCAGTGGCGCATCCAGTCGCAGCGCACGCCGCTGACACCGCAAGACCGCTTCGCCATCGGCGGGCGTTACAGCGTGCGTGGTTTTGATGGCGAAAGCAGCCTGAGCGCCGAGCGTGGCTGGCTGTTGCGCAACGAACTCAGTGCCCCGCTCGGCGCCAGCGGGCAAGAGCTCTACGTCGGGCTGGACCATGGATCGGTCGGTGGCCCCAGCGCCCAGAACCTGGTCGGACGTCGCCTAAGCGGTGCCGTGCTCGGTTGGCGCGGCGCTTTCAAGGGCTTGCAATACGACGCGTTCATTGGCCGCCCGATCAAAAAACCGGAGTTTTTTCGCAGCGCCAACTACACGTTCGGTTTCAGCCTTTACTACAGCTTTTGAGGCTGACGCGACAATGTTTCCCCGTAACTACTCAGGTGGTCTGGCTTGGTTTTACTCCCTCTCCCTCTGGGAGAGGGCGGGGGTGAGGGCTGGCGGCCTGTGCATGGCGCTGTCTTGTTTT
>JAYVXE010000164.1:0-6601 GCA_043785395.1 Burkholderiaceae bacterium
TGGTCATGTGTGACAAAAACCGTGGTCAACCCCAGCGTGCGCTGCAGGTTCTTCAGCTCTTCGCGCATTTGCACACGCAGGTTCCTGTCGAGGTTGGACAGCGGCTCATCGAGCAGCAAGAGCTTGGGCTCGATCACCACCGTGCGCGCCAGCGCGACACGCTGCTGCTGCCCGCCCGAGAGCTGGCTGGGCCGACGGTTGCCGTATTTTTGCAAATCGACCAGTTCCAGCGCCGCGCCCACTTTGCGTTTGATCTCGTCACGCGAAGCCTTGCGCTCGACCAGGCCAAAGGCCACGTTGTCCCACACACTCATGTGCGGCCACAGCGCATAGTTCTGGAACACCATTCCCACGTTGCGCAGATGCGGCGGCGTGCCGGTGATGTCCCGTCCGTCAATCAGCAACTCGCCGCGCTGGTGCTGGTTGAAACCCGCGATCAAGCGCAGCAAAGTGGACTTGCCCGAGCCCGAGGGGCCGAGCAGGGCAAAGAACTCACCGGGCTCGATACGGATGTTGACGTCCTTGAGGACTTCCGTCGTACCGTAGCTCAGACTGATGTGGCGCGCTTCGAGAGAGACTTTGTGGAGATGCATGGTGGTAAATCCTTCAATCCTTGCTGGGGGTACGCGATTTTTCGATCACACGGTGCGACAGGTAAGTACCCAGCGCCACCATCACCACGGCGATCACACTCAGGGCAGCGCCAGGCCCCCGTCCGGCAATACTTTGCATATAGAGATAGATGCCGTAACTCATCGGCGCCTGGCTCTCGCTGGAGGTGAGCAAAATAGTGGCCGACAACTCGACCGCCGCCGTGATGAAGCTGGTGACAAAGCCGGCCAAAATACCGCCCATCATCAGCGGCACCATGACACGGCGCACCGTGCTGAGTTTGCCCGCGCCCAGGCTGTTGGCCGCTTCTTCCAGCGAAATGTGCACTTGCTGCAGAGCCGCCATACAGGCGCGCAAGGCATAGGGCAGGCGGCGCACGGCATACACCACCATGATCAAAAACCAGGTCGCGACCATGGGGGTATCGGTAAAGGGTAGGTTGACGCCCCTGAACAAGCGCAGGTAGCCAATCGCCAGAACCAGACCGGGAATGGCCAAGGCGATCGATGCGATGTAGTCCAGCCACTGGCGCGCGGGCAGCTTGGTGCGGTAGATCAGATAGGCAATCGCAACACCCAGCAGCACGTCCAGCCCAGCGGCCATGAGGCAGTACTTGAGCGTGTTGTAGATCATGAGGGTGGAGTCAGCCGCCACCACGGCGTAATGCGCCAAGGTAAAGCTTTCTGGCAGCACCGAGTAGCTCCACATCTTGGAGAAAGACATGAGCAAGATGCCAAAATGCGGGGCCATCACCACCAGCAGCACAAACCCCACCCAAGCATAGGCAAACACGCCCTCCCAGCCGCGCAACTGACGTTTCCTCAAGGAGCTTCCGCCTTTTTGCAGGGTCGAATAATCCTTGCCCTTCATGAAACGGGCAGCCATCCACAGCGCCAGGATAGAGAGCACGATCATGATCACGCTGATAACGTAGCCCAGCGGATCGTCAAGGCCAATGGAGGTAATGCGCAAGTAGGCCTGGGGCGCGAGCATATTGGTCACCCCCATGACGAGGGGCGTGCCCAGGTCATCAAACACCTTGACAAACACCAAGGCCGCACCGGCCAAGTAGCCCGGCAGTGACAGCGGAAAAATGATGCGCCAGAACAAGCGCCAGCCGCGGGCTCCCAGATTCAAGGCGGACTCTTCCATGGCGCCGTCGATATTGCGCATCACAGCCACAAGATTGAGCAGGATGAAGGGAAAGTAATGGATGCTTTCCACAAAGGTCACACCGACCAGCCCGTCCATGATGGGGACAGTGAAACCGAAATACGCGTTGAGCAGCAAGTTCACTGAACCGCTGCGCCCGAAGATCAATTGCAGCGCTACCGCGCCGACAAAGGGCGGCATGATGAGCGGCAACACACCCAAGGTCTGGATCAGCAGTGCGCCGCGAAATTCGAAACGCACGGTGAGGTAGGCCAGCGGAATCGCAATGATCGAGGCAAAAAAGACCGAGGCGAGCGCCACCACCAAGCTATTGATCAGAGATTCCCGCAGCAAGGTTTGGCCAAAGAAATTACTGAAGTGGCCCAGCGTCAGCGCACCCGCGTCCGTCACGAAGGCGGTGTAGATCACCTCGCCCACCGGTAGCAGCAAAAAAATAGCTAAAAAAGCCAGCACCAGCCCGGCCAACAGCCAGTGCCCCCAGGCAACTCCATGGAGGTGCCGGGCCACACGAGGCGCCTGGGGCGTGGCGGGTTCTGTCAATACAGCAGACATGGGCATACTTTCGGTTGGTATCAGGACTTACGCAAAATTGTTCTGGCTGGGCATTTTTCCGCAGACAGTCCATCCAGTACGGCTGGTCAAAAAAACGACGCCAGGGCGGTTTTTCGTAAGTCCTAGGTATAAAGCTGTGCGCCGCAACAGCGGGGCGCGCACCGGTCAGCGCAGAAGCGCCTATTCGGCTTACTTAAGCAGAGCGTTGGCCTGGTTGGCCAACGCTCTGGCCTTGTCGTAATTAACCTTGGCCTTCGAGTTCCACATATCCTCCAGGCCCGTCAACTCCTTGGCCACCGCCACGTCCTTCTTGTTCTTGCGGAACAACGCCAAGAAGGTCTCGTCCTTGATCATGGCCTCCGACACCAACGGCGCGTAAGCCAAGCTGCGCGCCTGCCGGAGCAATTCGGCAGCCTCGGCCTGTGGCTTGGCCTTGAGCTTGCGCTCGGCCTCATGAATGGCCTTGGTTGCAGCCTGCAGGTCTTTCAGGCGGAAGGTCACCATCTGGTCAAACAGGCTCACCACGATTTGGTAGCGGTCGCTGGAGAGTTGGGAGTTGAAGCTCACCTTGGCACGTTTGGCGATCTCGTGGGCGTCCGGGTAGTTGGCCGGCAGCTTGGCGCCGAAAGAGGCATTGGCCAAGATGGGCAGGCGGCTGATCTTGGGGTCAAGCAGCAACTCCTGGCCCTCACGTGCCAGAGTGAAGCTGATGAACTTCTTGGCTTCAACAGCGTTCTTACCCCCCAGCACCAATGCGATGTTGGCAGGCACCACAGCGGTAACCGAGGGGTAGACGAACTCGACTGGGTAACCCGAGTACTTGCCCGCAAGGCCAAAGAAGTCGATCACCAGGCCGATGCCGTACTGGCCGTTGTTCACCCCATCGGGCACGGAAAAACTACGGTCGGTCACGGCGGCAGCGTTGCCCGAAATCTGCAGCAGCTGGTTCCAGCCTTTTTCCCAGCCTTCACCCTGGAGAATGGTTTCCACCGTGAGGTGGGTGGTCCCGGAGCGCGAGGGTGAGGACAAGGCCAGGTGACCGAAATAGTCAGACCTGACCAGATCGACCCACTCTTTGGGTGCCAAAATTTTGTGGGCCTGCATGTAGCGGGTGTTCCACATCAAGCCGTAGCCCGCCAGCGCCTGGCCGTAATACAGGTTCTGCGGATCGTTCAACGGGTAGTTGCCGATCTTGGCCGGGGCCTGCGGGTTCATCACCTCGGGCGCGGGTTGCAGCAGTTTTTCCCGGGCCAGCACTTCAAAGGCATCGGGTGCCGAAGCCCACACCACATCCGGGCGCTGGCCTTCGGGCAGCTCCCGTATATAAGCGATGCTGGCGGTGGTGTTCTTGTTGAGAATTTCCACCTTGATGCCGGGATTGCGTGCCTCGAAGGCCTTTTTATAGGCCTCCGTCAACTCCTTCGGAAAGGATGTCACCACCGACACGGTGCCAGCCTGTGCGGCAGAGAATGCGGTGAATACAGTCATGAGGCCCAGGCTCAAGGCCCGGACGGCGTATGGACGCAGCATGTATTGTCTCCTTCTGCTTGGTTTTCGGGGCACGATGAACCTATGCACTCTAGCGGCCAGCGGCGCACCCCGCCAATCATGGTTTTTGATAGGCCGCATCAATCCTGCAGCCTCTCGGGTTAACTCTCATGCATGGGCCAAGCAAGGAGCGTGGCACGCTGGGCACCGCCATCGAGGTTCGCCTGTCCAATGCGCCGCGCGCCAACGCGATCGTGGTTTCGGTTACGGTTACGGTTACGGCCACCGACAGCGGGCGTCCGTTGCCGCGCATCGGCGGCCTGCTGCACTCCGCGATCAAGGGCGAAGACGGCCTGCGCTGATGAATGTGGCCCCCGAGGGGCCGTAGACCGCCTCAGGGCGGGGCGGCGCAGGCCTGATTGCCATAAAATTTTTTCTTTTCTATTCGATCCCAAAGAGTCCCCCCATGAATCCATTGCGCCTCGCCTTCACCGCCGCCGCCGTCGCCACGCTCGCCACCGCACTCGCTCCCGCCCACGCGCAGGGTGTGATCAAGATCGGGGAGCTCAACAGCTACAAGGCCCAGCCCGCCTTTTTGGAGCCCTACAAAAAGGGCATGGAGCTGGCGGTGGAAGAAATCAATGCCGCTGGCGGCGTCAACGGCAAGAAAATCGAGTTGATCAGCCGCGACGACAACGCCAACCCCGGCGACGCCGTGCGGGTGGCCGAAGAGCTGGTGTCGCGTGAGAAGGTCGACGTGCTGACGGGCACCTTCCTGTCCAACACCGGCCTGGCCGTGGCCGACTTTGCCAAACAGAAAAAGCGCTTCTTCCTGGCCGGTGAGCCGCTGACCGACAAGATGACTTGGCAGGGCGGCAACCACTACACCTTTCGCCTGCGCCCCGGCACCTACATGCAGTCCGCGATGCTGGTGGCCGAGGCGGCCAAGCTCAACAAGAAACGCTGGGCCATCGTCTACCCCAATTACGAATATGGCCAGTCGGCTGTGGCCGCGTTCAAACAACTGCTGAAGGCCGCACAGCCGGGCGTGGAGTTTGTGGCCGAGCAGGCCACGCCGCTGGGCAAGGTCGACGCGGGCAGTGTGGTGCAGGCGCTGGCCGACGCCAAGCCGGACGCCATCTTCAACGTGTTGTTTGCCGCCGACCTGTCGAAGTTTGTGCGCGAAGGCAATACACGGGGCCTGTTCAAGGACCGCGCCGTGGTCAGTCTGCTGACCGGTGAGCCTGAATACCTCGACGCGCTAAAAGACGAGACACCGGACGGCTGGATCGTCACCGGCTACCCCTGGTACGGCATCCAGACGCCCGAACACAAGGCCTTCTTGCTGGCCTACCAAAACAAGTACCAGGACTACCCGCGCGCCGGCTCGGTGGTGGGCTACGCCATGATCAAGTCGGTGGCCGCCGGTATTGCCAAGGCCAAGAGCACCGAGCCCGAAAAGCTCGTCGCGGCGTTCAAGGGTTTGCAGGTGGACACGCCGTTTGGCAAGATCACCTACCGCGCCGAAGACCACCAATCCACGTTGGGCGCGTTTGTCGGTAAAACCAAGAACGACAACGGCAAAGGTGTGATGGTGGACTACACCTACGCGCACGGGGCCAAGTTCCAGCCGCCTGCCGCCGACGTCAAAAAATTCAGAACTGAATGAGTTTTTCGGGTCTTTTAGTCCAGCTGCTGAACGGGCTGGCCAGCGCGTCCTCGCTGTTTCTGGTGGCGGCGGGGCTTTCGCTGATTTTTGGCGTGACCCGTATCGTCAACTTCGCGCACGGCTCGTTCTTCATGGTCGGCATCTACACCGCCTACACGCTGGTCGACAAACTTGGCACGGGCCTGGGCTTTTGGCCCGCCCTGCTGCTGGCGGCGCTGGCGGTGGGGGCGCTCGGTGCGCTGGTCGAGCTGCTGCTGCTGCGCCGCATCTACAAGGCGCCTGAGCTGTTTCAGCTGCTGGCCACCTTTGCGCTGGTGCTGGTGATCAAAGACGCGGCGCTGTGGCTCTGGGGGCCGGACGAATTACTGGGGCCGCGTGCACCGGGACTGTCGGGCGCGGTCGAGATTTTGGGCCGCCAGTTCCCAAGTTACGACCTGTTCCTGATTGTGGTCGGGCCGGTGGTGCTGGGCCTGGTCTGGCTGCTGCTCACGCGCACCCGCTTTGGCACGCTGGTGCGCGCTGCAACCCAAGACCGCGCGATGGTCAGCGCGTTGGGGGTCAACCAGGCCTGGCTGTTTACGGCGGTGTTTGCGCTGGGCTCCATGCTGGCGGGCCTGGGCGGTGCGCTGCAGCTGCCGCGTGAACCTGCCACGCTGGAGCTGGATCTGCACACCATTGGGGCCGCCTTTGTGGTGGTGGTGGTAGGCGGTATGGGCTCGATCCCGGGGGCGTATGTGGCGGCGCTGCTGGTCTCGCTGCTCAAGGCCGTGTGTATCTGGCTGGGGCTGATCGAGGTCTTCGGCATGACGCTGTCGTTCTCCAAACTCACGCTGGTGGTGGACTTTTTGGTGATGGCGGTGGTGCTGGTCTGGCGGCCATGGGGGCTGCTGGGCAAACCGCAGGCTCCGAGCCGGTATGTAGGCATGCCCGAGGCGCCCCTGCGCCGCGCCAGCCCGGCCTATTTGCTGGCCGCATCCGTGTTGGGCCTGGTGCTGGTGGCCATGCCCTTCCTCAGCGCCAACTCCCCCTACACCATGGTGCTGATGATCGACCTGCTGATCGCCGCGCTGTTTGCCGCCAGCCTGCACTTCATCATGGGGCCGGCGG
>JAYVXE010000165.1:0-6597 GCA_043785395.1 Burkholderiaceae bacterium
GTCGACAGGGGCCAGTTCGCTATCGACCGTGGTTGACGCCTTGTCGACTTCCACCTCCACCAGCGTCAGTTCCTTGTCCAGCGGCATCAGCAGCCTGTCAATCGGAACCAGTTCGCTCTCAACCGTGGTCGGCGTCTTGTCGACTTCCACGTCCAGCGGCATCAGCAGCCTGTCAATCGGAACCAGTTCGCTATCGACCGTCGTCGGCGCTTTGTCGACCTCCACCTCCACCGGCATCAGCAGCTTGTCAACAGGGGCCAGTTCGCTCTCAACCGTCGTCGGCGTCTTGTCGACTTCCACCTCTACCAGCGCCAGCTCCCTGTCCAGCGGCATCAGCAGCCTCTCAACCGGCACCAGTTCGCTGTCGAGCTTGTTCGGCTCTTTGTCGACGTCAACGTCAACCGGCATGGTCAGCCTGTCCACCGGGATCGGTTCGCTGTCGACGGGTTACAGCTTTCTCACCACGGTCGTGGTTTCCCTGTCCACATCGACGTCGACCAGCATCAGCGCCTTGTCGAGTTCAACCTCGATCGGAATGAACAGCCTCTCAAGCGGGGTGGTTGCGCTCTCTAGCTCGGCGTCCACCGGCATCAGCAGTTTGTCGAGCGGCATGGGGACGCTCTCCAGCTCGGCTTCGGCCGGCATTGGCAGTGTCTCCAGCAGTGTGGGCGCACTCTCCACGGCGACCGGCAACAGCATCAACGCGCTCTCGACATCGACATCGACAGGCTTGCAGGCGGCATCGACCAGCGTGTCGAGCCTGTCCATCAGCAACACCAGTTTGTCGACAGGTTTGGCCTCGTTGTCGTCCTTGACGTCCACCGGTCTGGGCAGCGTTTCCAGTGGACTGAACAGCTTGTCGACCTCCAGCTCCACCGGCTTGAGCGCCTTGTCAACGGGAACCAGTTCGCTCTCGACCGTGGTTGATGCCTTGTCCACCTCCACCTCCACCAGCATCAACAGTCTCTCAAGCAGCGTTGGCAGCCTGTCCACGGGCATTGACTCGTTGTCGACGTCAAGCTCCACCGGCATCCAGTCGTTGTCGACGTCAACCTCCAGCGCAGTCGGCAGTCTGTCCACCGGTTTTAGCTCCCTGTCTTCGGGTGTCGCGAGTTTTTCGACCGGCATCAGCTCTTTGTCCACCGGCATTGCCAACGCATCGACCAGTCTGAGCTCTTTGTCAACCGGCATTGAAAGTGCCTCGACCAGCATGAGCTCCTTGTCGACCGGCATTGAAAGCGCCTCGACCAGCGTCAGCTCGCTGTCCTCCACTGTGGGGAGCTTTTCGACCGGCATCAGCTCTTTGTCGAGCACGATCGGCAGCCTGTCCACGGGCATCCACAATGTCTCCACTGGCTTGCTGGCCACCAACCAAAGCTTGAGCACCTTGAGCAGCAGCACCTTGGTCCATGTCACCTCGCTGTCGACCGGTTTGGAGCGCACCGAGCTCGCTGTCAGCAGCCTGTCCAGCAGTACATCGACCAGCGTGGGCTCGCTCTCCACCGGCTTGTCCAGCTTGACCCCGTTGACGCAGGCTGCCTTGGTTGCGCAAGGTCGCGGCGCCTCGATCGGAGCCTCTTTGCAAGGCGGTGCCAGCGCGCAGGCCGGCGTTTGGAGCACCCGTGGGCGCACCTCCGACAACAGCACGACAAGCCTGGTCAACGCCGCCGAAATCGGCGTTGCCAACGGCATGGACACCACGGCCACCGGTGTCGGGGCGAATGCGGGAACCCGCAGCGGCGTCAACGGGGCGACGGTGAGCACCGTTGCCGATGGCGCGACGGCCTACGGTGCGCAGTCGTTGGCGCAGGATGAGAACACCACGGCGGTCGGCTTTCGCGCCACCGCGACCTACGCCGGCTCCGTCGCGATTGGCTACCAGGCGCGCGCCATTGCCGACCCGACGGTGGCCGTGGGTGCCAACTCCTTGGCCCAGGGCAACGACGCCGTGGCCGTGGGAGCCAGTGCCCAGGCACTCGGTAACAACTCCGTGGCGTTGGGGGCCGGGGCGGTGGCCGAACAGGCCAATACAGTCTCGATTGGCGCACCCGGCAGCGAGCGCCGACTGACCAATGTGGCCCCAGGCCTTGCCCCCACCGATGGCGCCAACGTGGGACAGTTGCAGCAGGTTCAAAACAGCATCAACCATGTTGCCAACCAAGCCTATTCGGGCATTGCCATGAGCATGTCGATGTCGGGCATCTACCTGCCCACCCTGGAGGCGGGCGAGAAAACGGTGGGCATCGGTGTGGGTGGCTACAAAGGCTACGGCGCACTGGCACTGAACTTCAAGCAGCTGGCCGAGGACGGCAAGATGTCCTGGGGCGTAGGCTTGTCGACCACCGGCAAGGAATGGGGCTTCAATGCTGGCGTCGGCTGGAAATGGCGCTGATCGGCGGGGCGGGGCGGTAGCCCCGTCGCGCAAGCGCCGAAGCACAGATCTTGGGCTGTGTACGCTGGCCGCGTCGCTCGCGGCGGACGGCTGCGCGGACGGCTTGAAACAGGCCTGAAACAGGCCTGAACGATGCGGCAACGGAGCCGCTTGGCGCCAGGCCCCAAACAGATGGCATACAGTCTTCACCGTGCGCGACCACGCGTCCGCTGCGCGCGCCGTGCCACATGGTTTGAGAAGCTGTCTCCAGCAAGTCTTGACCCAGGCGATTTGGCGCAAGTTTTGACCCCATCCTTCAGGAGCCTCCATGACCGACCGTATTGCTTGCCACCGATTGCAGGTCGCCCGCGAACTTCACCGCTTTATCGAGGACGAGGTGCTGCCCGGCACCGGCGTTGCCAGCGCCAGCTTCTGGGGCGGCTTTGACGCCATCGTGGCCGATCTGGCACCCAAAAACCTGGCGCTGCTGGCCGAGCGCAAGCGCTTGCAGCTGGAGCTGGACAGCTGGCACCAGGCCAACCCCGGCCCGGTGAAGGATTTGCGTGCTTACCGCACGTTTTTGGAAACCATCGGCTATTTGGTGCCGCAACCCAGCGCGGCGGACGCCCAAGCCCGCACCACCAACGTTGACGCCGAGCTCTCGGTGCAAGCCGGCCCGCAGCTGGTGGTGCCAATCCTGAACGCGCGCTACGCGCTGAACGCCGCCAATGCCCGCTGGGGCAGCCTGTACGACGCCTTGTATGGCACGGACGCCATTGCCCAGAGCGGCGGGGCCGAAAAAGGCCAGCTCTACAACCCGGTACGGGGCGCCAAGGTGATAGCCTTCGCGCGCCAATTGCTCGACGATGCGAGCCCTCTGGCCCAGGGCTCGCACCGGGATGCCAGCAGCTACAGCATTGTTGACGGCGCCCTGGTGGTCGGCCAAACCGATGGCAGCCGCAGCGGCCTGCAAAACCCGGCCCAACTGGTCGGCTACCAAGGCCTGCCCAGCGCCCCCAGCTCGGTGCTGTTGGTGCACAACGGCCTGCACCTCGACCTCCAAATCGACCGCAGCACGGCGATCGGCAAAACCGACGCCGCCGGCGTGAGCGACCTGGTGCTGGAATCGGCGCTCTCGACCATTCTTGACCTGGAAGACTCGGTTGCCGTGGTCGACGCCGAGGACAAAGTGCTGGCCTACCGCAACTGGCTTGGTATTTTGCAAGGCACGCTGACCGAGCAGGTCCGCAAAGGCAGCCAAACCTTCACCCGGGGCCTGAACCCCGACCGCATCTACACCGCAGCCGGCCCAGCCAGCCAGGGCGTTGCAGCGCCGGTGCGGCTGCATGGCCGCTCGATGATGTTCCTGCGCAATGTGGGCCACCTGATGACGAATCCGGCCATCCTGTACACCGCTGCTGACGGCAGCCAGCGCGAAATCCCAGAAGGCATTTTGGACGCCGTGGTCACCACCACCATCGCCCTGCACGACCTGCAAGGCCACGGCGTCAACGGCCTGCGCAACAGCCGCTGCGGCTCGGTCTACATCGTCAAGCCCAAGATGCACGGCCCCGCCGAGGTGGCGTTTGCCAGCACCTTGTTTGCCCGTGTCGAAGCCATGCTCGACTTGCCGGACAACACCGTCAAGCTCGGCATCATGGACGAGGAACGCCGCACCAGCGTCAACCTGCAAGCCTGCATTGCGGCCGCATCCCACCGTGTGGCCTTCATCAACACCGGTTTTCTTGACCGCACAGGCGACGAAATGCACAGCGCCATGCAAGCCGGCGCCATGATCCGCAAGGGCGACATGAAAACCAGCGCCTGGATCTCGGCCTACGAGCGCAACAACGTGCTGGTGGGTCTGGCCTGCGGCCTGCGCGGCCGCGCCCAGATCGGCAAAGGCATGTGGGCCATGCCCGACCTGATGGCCGCCATGCTGGCGCAAAAAATTGCCCACCCCAAGGCGGGCGCCAACACCGCCTGGGTGCCCAGCCCCACCGCCGCCACCTTGCATGCGCTGCACTACCACCAGGTCAATGTCACCGAAGTGCAAAAAGAGCTGGAAAAAATCAACGTCGCGCTGGAACGCGACAACCTCTTGAGCGACCTGCTGCAAATCCCCGTCACGGTGGCGCCGAACTGGAGCGAGGCCGAAAAACAGCAAGAGCTCGACAACAACGCCCAGGGCATCCTGGGCTATGTGGTGCGCTGGATCGACCAAGGCGTGGGCTGCTCCAAAGTGCCCGACATCCACAACGTCGGCCTGATGGAAGACCGCGCCACCCTGCGCATCAGCAGCCAACACATCGCCAACTGGCTGCACCACGGCGTCGTCAGCAAGGCGCAGGTGCAGGCGACCTTCGAGCGCATGGCCGCCGTGGTGGACCAGCAAAACGCAGGGGATCCGCTGTACCGGAACATGGCCGGGCACTTCGACACCTCGATGGCCTACCAAGCTGCGTGCGGCCTGGTGTTCAAGGGCTTGGAGCAACCCAGTGGCTACACCGAGCCGCTGCTGCATGCCTGGCGCTTGAAGGTGAAGGCGGCCGCATCTTCTTAAAAAATAGCAAACAAACCATACCAGTCAAGCCATAACAACGCTTTTGATATAAATAGGACTTACGCAAACCTTGTTGATAGACTCTACCTGTGGATTTTTGCGTAAGTCGTGATAAATATCAGCGTTGGGCCTGGCCAGCGCTGGTAGAAGGCGCACTCTTGCGGCGGCAAGCCTTTGTCCCCTGGCTGCACAGGCCACAAAACACCTTTTTTTCTGGCGCACTTCACTTTTTGTGACAATGTCGCCCCATGAATTCCCATTTTTTACGCTTGGCCCTGGTTCTGGGGCTGCTCTCTGCCATCGGGCCGTTTGCCATCGACATGTACCTGCCTGCGCTGCCGACCATCGGCAGCAACCTGGGAGCGGACATTGGCGCTGTGCAAATGAGTTTGGTGGTATTTTTTGTCGCCATCGGCGTGGGACAGCTTTTCTACGGGCCGCTGTCCGACATGGTGGGGCGCAAACCACCCCTTTATTTTGGCATTGGCTTGTTTGCCCTGGCCAGCGTTGGCTGTGCGCTGGCAACCGATATCCAGATGCTGATTGGGCTGCGCTTTTTGCAAGGCCTGGGGGCGGCGGCCAGCATGGTGATTCCACGCGCCGTGGTGCGCGACCTGCATACCGGCCACGAAGCGGCGCGGCTGATGTCACTGCTGATGCTGGTCTTTAGCGTCTCGCCCATTCTTGCGCCCCTGCTCGGCAGCGCCATCATCAGCCTGAGCGACTGGCGCGGCGTGTTCTGGGCGGTCACGCTGGCCGCGCTGATGGGCCTGGTGCTAACCGCCACCGTCTTGCAGGAAACCCGCCCCGCCGCGCAGCGCGTTCAAAGCAACCTGGGTAACCTTGGTAACCTTGGTGGTGCACTGCAGGCCTACGCTCGGCTGCTGCGTGACCGGCATTACCTGGGTTTGGTGATGATCGGCGGCACGGCCATGGGCGGTTTTTTCACCTACCTGGCCAACTCATCCTTTGTCTTCATCGAACACTACGGCCTCACGCCACTGCAATACAGCCTGGCGTTTTCGCTCAATGCTGTGGCCTTTATCGGTGCGGCACAGTGCAATGGCGCTTTAGGTGCCCGTTTTGGACTGGTGCCGGTGGTCCAAAAAGCGGTCAGCGCCTGCGCCGTGGTCATGCTGGTGTTGGTGGCTTATTACCTGTTGGGCGGTGACCAGTTGGCGGTTTTGGTCAGTCTTTACTTTATCGCCAGCGCCTTGATGGGCTTGGTGATTCCGACCACCTCGGTGCTGGCGCTGGAGCAGCACGGCGCCATTGCCGGCACCGCCTCAGCCCTGTTGGGCACGCTGCAAATGCTGACCGGCGCGGTCATGATGGGCAGCGTCGGCCTGTTCGCCAGCGCAACGCCCTTGCCGATGGTCATTGGCATGGGCGTCGGCGTCTGGATGGCCTGGCTGCTAAGCCGAAAAACCCTGGGCCGGCCCAGCCGCAGCGCGCAGCTGCAAGGCCTGTGAGCCGAAGCCTGCTGAAGAGCCGGTCGCGATCTCCTGCATAAAGGTCCAAAAACGTTCAACCTAGAAACCGCAGTTGGATGCATACGAGGGTGGCGTGATCGGCGTGTCAGGCAAGGCGCGAGGACGCAGCGCACTCTTGTGCGCAAGGACGCGTAACGCCGCATGGCGCGGCGAGCGCGGCTCCATCGGGT
>JAYVXE010000166.1:0-1940 GCA_043785395.1 Burkholderiaceae bacterium
TGGCCCGCAGCACCAGCGGATGGCTGAACTGGCCCTTGGCCGCCATGCCGCTGGAGGCAATGGCGCCGCCGTGGGCCGAGACAAAATCCATCAGGCCAAAGCTGATCGACTGCACACGGGGATGGGCGGCAATCTCGAACACGCGGTGCAGTGCGGCCGGCGACTCGATCAGGACATGCAGCGGCAAGGGGGGCGACTGCGGTGCAGCGACATCGCGCAAGACCTGCTCGGCGCGCAGCACATCGGCCAGCGACTCGACCTTGGGCAGCATCAGGTGGCACAAGCGGTGCCCGGCTTGCCCGACGATGGTCTGGATGTCTTGGGCAAACGCCGGGTGGTCGACCGCGTGTACGCGCACCGCCACCCGGGCCTCGGGCGCTGCCGCCAAGGCCAGCTCGACCACCAGGGCGGCGTGCTCGGCCTCGCCCCCCACCGGTGCGCCGTCTTCGCAGTCCAGCGTGACGTCAAAGGCGCAGGCGCCGAACTCTTGCGTCAGCTCGGCCTGCAATTGCAGGCTTTTGCGCATGCGGGCCGCCGTGCCGCTGTAGTGGTCGCAGACCGGCAAGCCGGGCACGGCGGCCTGGGCGCCGAGCAAGACGGTGCGCGGATGGGCGGTAGTGATGTCGATCACGTCGATCAAGTCGGGCAGCGGCAAAGAGGCGGCAGGCAGCACGGCGTTACAGCAAGTGGGCGACGCCCGCCTGCTCGTCTTGCAGTTCTTTGAGCGTTTTTTGGATGCGCTCTTGGCTGAAGGCGTCGATCTCTAGGCCTTCGACCAGCTTGTATTCGCCGCCTTCGCAGGTCACGGGGAAGCCAAACATCACGTCCTTGGGAATGCCGTACTGGCCGTCTGATGGGATGCCCATCGTCACCCACTTGCCCTGGGTGCCCAGCGCCCAGTCGCGCATGTGGTCAATGGCGGCATTCGCTGCCGATGCCGCCGACGACAGGCCGCGTGCCTCGATGATGGCCGCACCGCGCTTGCCCACCGTGGGCAAAAAGGTGTCGGCGTTCCAGGCTTGGTCGTTGATCATCTGGGCCACGCTCTCGCCCTTGATGCTGGCAAAGCGGTAGTCGGCGTACATGGTGGGCGAGTGGTTGCCCCAGACAGTGAGTTTTTCGATGTCGGCCACCGCTTTGCCGGTCTTGGCGGCGATCTGGCTGGCCGCGCGGTTGTGGTCCAACCGCAGCATGGCGGTGAAGTTTTTGCGCGGCAAATCGGGCGCGCTTTTCATGGCGATATAAGCGTTGGTGTTGGCCGGGTTGCCGACCACCAGCACTTTGACGTTGCGGCTGGCAACGGCGTTCAGCGCCTTGCCCTGGGCGGTGAAGATGGCGCCGTTGACCGCCAGCAGCTCGGCCCGCTCCATGCCTGGGCCGCGTGGGCGTGAGCCGACCAGCAAGGCGTAGTCGGCGTCCTTGAATGCTGTCATCGGGTCGCTGTGCGCCTGCATTCCCACCAGCAGCGGGAAGGCGCAGTCGTCCAGTTCCATCATCACGCCCTTGAGCGCTTTTTGCGGGCCGTCCACCGGCACTTCGAGCAGTTGGAGAATGACGGGTTGGTCTTTGCCCAGCATTTCGCCCGAGGCGATGCGAAACAACAGGGCGTAACCAATTTGGCCTGCGGCACCGGTGACGGCAACGCGAACGGGCTTCTTGCTCATGGGGAAAACTCCAGAAAAAGGGAGGTCAAAGGATAGAAAGTACGGCGCCAGGGCTGGCCGACAAAGTGCCTTGTCGCTCGGCTCGGCAGCGCTGCATTTTAGCCCTGAAACCCAGCCTCAAACGGCGCAATCTTATGTCTTATATAAGATATCATTCGGCCTGTATTTTTAATAGGACTTACGCAAAACCGCCCTAGCGTCGTTCTTTTTTCTTGCCGTACCAGGTGTACTGTCTGCGAAAAAATGCCTAGCCAGGTCAATTTTGCGTAAGTCCTA
>JAYVXE010000167.1:0-1936 GCA_043785395.1 Burkholderiaceae bacterium
TCTGCGTCGGGGTGCCTTGCATGGGGTCGCTTTGCGTAAGTCCTATTGTAAAAAGTCAAGAGGACATGCCTGAATGGACAGTTTTAACTATTGGGCTAGCTTAGAAAGCGCTTGCCTGCTTGGTTTTACCCATTTTTTCCTAGCCACCCAAGCATGCGAAAATCAAGCAGGACAATCCACCGGTCTGACCGCAGCTTGACCACTTTTCCCATTCTTTCATCCCATCCCCCAAGGAATTGAACATGACATTGATCCGCCGCGTGAGCCCCCTCATGGTTGCCGTCGCCACCCTGCTCGGCACTGCCAGCAGCTTGGCAACCGCCGAGACCGTCAAAATCGCCATTGCCGGGCCGATGACGGGCTCGGTCGCCCAGTACGGCGACATGGTCAAGGCCGGCGCGCTGACCGCCATCGAACGCATCAATGCCGCCGGTGGTGCCGGTGGACACACCTTGGAGGCCGTTTTCATGGACGACGCCTGCGAGCCCAAGCAGGCGGTGGCGGTGGCCAACAAAATCGTCAGCGACAAAATCCACTATGTGATTGGCCATGTCTGCTCGGGCTCGACCATCCCGGCGGCCGACATTTACGAAAACGAAGGCGTGGTGATGGTCACACCTTCGGCCACCTCGCCCCAGCTGACCGAGGGCAAGCCCAAGCGCATGATTTTCCGCACCATCGGACGCGACGACCAGCAAGGCCCGGTGGCCGCGCAGTACATCATCCAAAAAATCAAGCCCAAAAAAGTTGCCGTACTGCACGACAAACAGTCCTACGGCCAGGGCATTGCCACCGCAGTCAAAAAAGACCTGGAAGCGGCCAAGATTCCTGTCGTGCTGTTTGAGGGCGTCAGCAAAGGCGACAGCGACTACTCGGCAACCGTGACCAAGCTCAAGGCCCAGGGCGTGGACTTTGTCTACTTTGGCGGCTACCACCCCGAGATGGGCCTGCTGCTGCGCCAAGCGCGCGAGCAAGGCATCAAGGCCCGCTTCATGGGCCCCGAGGGCGTGGGCAACAAAGACATTACCGCCATTGCCGGTGCGGCCTCCGAGGGCATGCTGGTCACGCTGCCCGCCGACTTCATGGCCGAGCCCGCCAATGCAGCCCTGCGCAAAGCCTTTACCGACGCCAAACGTGACCCTGAAGGCCCGTTCCAACTGGGCGCTTACGCTGGCGTGCAAGTGATTGCCGATGCGATTGCGGCCACCAAGAGCACCGACCCGGTCAAGGTCGCCGCCTACATGCACAAAAACGCCTTCCAAACCCCCATTGGCAAAGTTGAGTACGACGCCAAAGGCGATTTGAAAGCCTACAAGTTCGTGGTCTTTGACTGGCACAAGGACGCGACCAAGACGGTCGCCCCGTAACGGGATCGTCCCAAGCTGCGCGCCCCGCTTTAGAACAAGCGGGGCGTTTTTTATGCAGACCTGCACTCTTGCAAACCGCAAACCCGGGGCTCGCGCCCGGCCCGCAGGCGGTGCAAGCCGCATGACAAACGCGCAGGTATGGCCTTCCAAGTGGAATAAATAGGACTTACGCAAAATTAGGACTTACGCAAAATTGACCTGGCTAGGCATTTTTTCGCAGACAGTACACCTGGTACGGCAAGAAAAAAGAACGACGCTAGGGCTGTTTTGCGTAAGTCCTAAAAATGATCAGTTTGCGCAAGTCCTCCTAAACAAGGAGTTCAGCATGGCACCCAACACAGCACGTATTTACAGCTTACGCCCATGGGCCGTGGCCGCCCTGCTCGCCGCAGCCGGCAGCTTGGCGAGCGCCCAGAGCATCAAAATCGCGGTTGCCGGGCCCATGTCCGGCCCGGTCGCACAGTTTGGCGACATGGTCAAAGCCGGCGTCCTGACCGCGCTCGAACGCATCAATGCCGCAGGTGGTGCGGGCGGTCGCCCGCTGGAGCTGGTCTTCTTGGACGATGCCT
>JAYVXE010000168.1:0-6556 GCA_043785395.1 Burkholderiaceae bacterium
AGGTCACGGCATGCAGTGCGCTTTTGTTTTACCCCCTCTCCCTCTGGGAGAGGGTTGGGGTGAGGGCCAGCAAGCCACAAAACAAGACAGCGCCATGCAAAGGCCGCCAATTTTCTTTATAAATCAACACGTTACAGCGGTTTTTTGATAGTTGGCGATAGTCCCTGGAGGACGTCAATTCACTCCCACTCAATCGTCGCTGGCGGCTTGCTGCTGACGTCGTAGGTCACGCGGTTGATGCCGCGCACTTCGTTGATGATGCGGCCCGAGACTTTCTTCAGCAGCGCGTAGGGCAGCTCGGCCCAGTCGGCCGTCATGAAGTCGCTGGTCTGCACGGCGCGCAGCGCGACCACGTAGTCGTAGGTGCGGCCATCGCCCATCACGCCTACGCTCTTGACCGGCAGGAAGACGGCGAAGGCCTGGCTGGTGAGTTGGTACCAGGTTTTGCCGCTGGCTTCGTCGCGAAAGTTGTGCAGCTCTTCGATGAAGATCGCGTCGGCCCGGCGCAGCAGGTCGGCATATTCTGCCTTGACCTCGCCCAGGATCCGCACGCCCAGGCCGGGGCCGGGAAACGGGTGGCGGTACACCATCTCGGGCGGCAGGCCAAGTGCAACGCCGAGCTCACGCACCTCGTCTTTGAACAATTCACGCAGTGGCTCCAGCAGTTTGAGGCCCAGTTGCGCGGGCAGGCCGCCAACGTTGTGGTGGCTTTTGATGGTGACGGCCTTTTTGCTGTGGGCGCCGCCCGACTCGATCACGTCCGGGTAAATCGTTCCCTGCGCCAACCACTTGGCACCCTTGGCGCCTGCGCCTTTGAGCTTTTCGGCTTCGGCTTTGAAGACTGTGACGAATTCACCGCCAATGATTTTGCGTTTGGCCTCCGGCTCGCTGACGCCGGCGAGTCGGCCCAGGAACAGCGCGCTGGCGTCGGCGCGGATGACGCGGGCCTTGAGTTTGCCAACGAACATGTCCATCACCATGTCGCCTTCGTTCAGACGCAGCAGGCCGTGGTCGACGAAGACGCAGCTCAGCTGGTCGCCAATGGCGCGGTGGATCAGGGCCGCCGCAACCGAGGAGTCGACGCCGCCGGACAGGCCCAGGATCACCTCCTCCGTGCCCACTTGGGCGCGGATTTTGGCGACAGCTTCTTCAATGTAGTCGCCCATGATCCAGTCGGGCCGGGCCGCGCAAATGTCCAGCACAAAGCGGCTCAGCAGCGCCTGGCCTTGCACGGTGTGCGTGACCTCGGGGTGAAACTGCACGGCGTAGAACTTGCGCGCCTCATCGGCCATGCCGGCAATGGCGCAGCCTTCGGTGCTGGCCATCAGCTTGAAGCCGGGTGGCAGGGCGCTGACTTTGTCGCCGTGGCTCATCCAGACCTGGAGCAGGCCGTGGCCTTGCGGGCTGGTGCTGTCGGCGATGTCTTTGAGCAAGGCTGTGTGGCCATGCGCGCGCACGGTGGCAGAGCCAAACTCGCGCGTCTGCCCGGCCTCGACGCTGCCGCCGAGCTGCTGCGCCATGGTTTGCATGCCGTAGCAAATGCCGAGCACCGGCAGGCCCAGCTCGAACACCAGCTGCGGTGCACGGTCGGTCGCGTTGTCGGTCACGCTGGCATGGCTGCCCGACAAAATAATGCCTTTGAGCTTGCCGTCGGCGGCGTAGTTGCGCAGCCACTCCTCGCTGACGTCGCAGGGATGGACTTCGCAAAAGACGTGGGCATCGCGCACCCGGCGGGCAATCAGCTGGGTGACTTGGGAGCCGAAGTCGAGGATCAGGATTTTTTGGTGGGACATGGTGCAACAGGGCTGGGCAAAGCCGGGGGTAGGCGGCACAAGGCCAATGAACGCTAGGACTTACGCAAATATGCGGGCTCAACGCCGCCGATGCGTGTTTACGGATTTTTTTACAAATGCCAGCTGCAAGGGTTTTGCGCAGGCCACCAACTTAATTTAATAGCTGCCACCGCTTTATTTATATAGTATTTCAATACATTTCATACTAAAATCAATATATAGCAAGCGACACCAGCTATCAAATAAACATGAACAGCGCTGGCACGGCTGCCGCACATCGCGCTGCACATACTGCGTTTATGGTTCTTATGGCACTTACAGCGGTTTACTGCGCCTGGTAGTTGGGCGCTTCTTTGGTGATTTGCACGTCGTGCACATGGCTTTCGCGGATGCCGGCGGTGGTAATCTCAACGAACTCGGCACGCTCGTTCATCTCGGTGATGGTTGCGCAACCGCAGTAGCCCATCGCCGCCCGCACGCCGCCGGCCATTTGGAAAATGATCGAGACCATCGAGCCTTTGTAGGGCACACGGCCTTCGATGCCCTCGGGCACCAGCTTGTCGGCGTTCGGGTTGCCGGTGGTGGCTTCTTGGAAGTAGCGGTCGGCGCTGCCTTGCTGCATCGCACCAATCGAGCCCATGCCACGGTAGCTTTTATAGCTGCGGCCCTGGAACAAAATCACTTCGCCCGGTGCCTCTTCGGTGCCGGCAAACACCCCCCCCATCATGATGGTGGAGGCGCCCGCCGCCAGTGCCTTGGCGATGTCGCCCGAAAAACGCACGCCGCCATCGGCAATCAGCGGCACACCAGTGCCTTTGAGCGCTGTCGCGACGCTGTCGATCGCCATGATTTGGGGCACTCCCACACCGGCGACGATGCGCGTGGTGCAGATCGAGCCAGGGCCGATACCGACCTTGACCGCATCGGCACCCGCCTCCACCAAGGCCAGGGCGGCCGCGCCGGTGGCGATGTTGCCGCCAATCACGTCGATGTGGGGGTAGTTTTGCTTGACCCAGCGCACCCGCTCGATCACGCCGTGGCTGTGGCCGTGTGCGGTGTCGACCACAATGGCGTCAACCCCGGCTTGCACCAGCAAGGCAACCCGCTCCTCGGTGCCAGCGCCAACGCCGACAGCGGCGCCCACCCGCAGCCGCCCCGCACTGTCGCGGGCGGCGTTGGGGAAGGTGGTTTGTTTGTTGATGTCTTTGACGGTGATCAAGCCCTTGAGCTCAAAGGCGTCGTTGACCACCAAGATGCGTTCGAGTTTGTGCCGGTTCAGCAAGGCCTTGGCGGCCTCGGGCGTGGTGTCTTCTTTCTCGTGGACGGTGATCAGGCGCTCACGCGGCGTCATGATCTGGTGCACTTTGACGTCAAAGCGGGTCTCAAAACGCAGGTCACGGCTGGTCACGATGCCCACCACTTTGCCGCCGTCGCAGACCGGAAAGCCCGAGATGCCGAGGTTCTCCGACAGCTCCATGACTTGCAACACGGTGTGCTCGGGGGTGATCACCACCGGGTCGTTGACGACGCCAGACTCGTGGCGCTTGACCTTGGCAACCTGGTCGGCCTGCTCCTGGGCGCTGAAGTTCTTGTGCACGATGCCGATGCCGCCCTCTTGCGCAATCGCAATCGCTAGGCGCGCCTCGGTGACGGTGTCCATGGCGGCAGATACCAGCGGCAAATTAAGCTGGATATTGCGTGAGAAGCGGGTGGAAAGAGAGGTGTCCTTGGGCAGGACCTGGGAGTACGCTGGCACCAACAACACATCGTCGAAGGTCAGCGCTTTTCCTAAAAGACGCATGGGAAAGCTCCAAAAAGCCGATTGTACCGGTGCGCCGCCACACGCGAACTTGGGGGCCCGCGTTGCCAGAGCTGGCTGGCGCGTTGGCAGTGCACAATGTCGACCTCCACAATGTGTGGCAACCAACACAGCGGCAACACGCAACACGCAACACGCACCATGATGTTTTCCAAAAAACCCCTGCGCCTCGGCTGCCTGGCCATCGCCTGCCTGGTGCCAACCCTGGTGCCAACCCTGGGCTTGGCACAGTGGCAATGGACAGAGAAAGATGGCCGCAAAGTATTCAGCGACCGTGCACCGCCGCCCGATATCGCTGAGGAAAATATCGTCCTCCAACCCGGTGGCGCACGCCAGCGGACCGTCAGCAGCAGCGCCCCAAGCCCCGGCACGGCCAGCCCCGGCGTCGACCCTGCGCTGGAAGAACAGAAAAATCGCGCCGAAGCTGCCTTAGCGTCCCAAAAACGGGCCGAGGAAGCCAAGCGCGCCACGGCCCGGGCCGAGAACTGCACACGCGCCCGCATCGGCAAAAACACCCTTAGCTCGGGCCTGCGGATCGCCCATACCGACGCCCAGGGCGAGCGCAGCATCATGGACGATCAGGCCCGCGCCGCCGAGATCCAACGTATCAACGCCGTCCTTGCCGCTGAGTGCCCATAGCCGCCCTTCAACCGCCATATCCAGCCTTGGCGCCGGCACGTTTTTGGGCAAACAATCCGGTGGCACGCGCACCTTGGCCTTGGAAACGGGCGCGCCGTGCGACTTTTGGGTCCACCAGCAAGGGCCGGTAAATCTCCACCCGGTCCAGGTCGTGCAAGGGCTGCTCCCAGTGCGCGGCCCGCCCCCACACCCCCACCGCCGGCGGCCCGCCCAGCGTTGCCAGACTTGGTTCGTCGCCCAGCAGACCGCTGGCGTGCAGCGCGTCGCACAGCCGGCTGGCCGCCGGCAAGCGCAAGCTGACCTCACGCACCTGGCGCGCCGCACTGGCGTAGACCACGCTGATGCGCAGCAACTCAGGCATAGACCTGCTCGGCACGCGCCACAAAGGCATCGACCATGCTGCGCGCAATGCGGTCAAACACGGGCCCCACCAACGCCGCCAAAGCCCGGTTGTTAAAGCCGTAATGCAGGGTCAGCTCAACCCGGCAAGCACGCTCCAGACCTTCGCCGACCGGCAAAAAACGCCACTCCCCCTCCAAGCGTGAGAACGGCCCTTTGACCAACTGCATCGTGACGCTTTGGTCCTGCAACTGGGTGTTGCGGGTGGTGAAGCTTTGGTGGATGCCGCCAAAAGCAATCCCCACCTCCGCCGTCAAGCCCTGCGCATCACGGCTCAGCACCTGGGCGCGGTCGCACCAAGGCAAAAATTGCGGGTACTGCGCAACATCAGCCACCAGGGCATACATCTCGGCGGGAGTGAACCAAATGAGGACGGATTTATTGACAGTTTTCATGGAAATCAGGGCTTACGCAAAATTGTCCTGGCTAGGCATTTTTCCGCAGACAGTACTCTGGTACGGCTGGTCAAAAAAAAACGACGCCAGGGCGGTTTTGCGTAAGTCCTAGAAATGAGGCATATCGGCAGCAGGCCTAAAATCGTGCCTGCGCAGCGCACCAACGCGCTGCGGGAGTCGAATTGTAGGGATGCTGCGCACAACATGTGTGTGTGCCACGTGCATCATCCGCACTTACGCCCCACCTAACGCCAGCCCGGCAGGCGCCAAGCTCGCTCCCGTCTACCCCCAGCGCAAGCCCTTGATCCACCACCATGGCAAAGAAACCAAATACATCCTCCCGCATCGCGGACAACAAAAAAGCCGCTTACAACTATTTTTTTGAAGAGCGCCACGAAGCCGGCATGGTGCTGGAGGGCTGGGAGGTCAAGTCCTTGCGCGCGGGCAAGGTTCAGCTCACCGACGGCTACGTGCTCATCCGCAATGGCGAAATGTTCGTACTCGGCTGCCAGATCAACCCACTGAACTCGGCCTCGACCCACATCAGTCCAGACGCCGTGCGTACCAAAAAACTGTTGCTGCACAAGGAAGAGATCCGGCGCCTGTCGATCAAGGTCGAGCAAAAAGGCTATACCTTGGTGCCGCTCAACCTGCACTGGAAAGACGGCAAAGTAAAATGCGAAATCGCCCTCGCCAAAGGCAAGGCTGAGCACGACAAGCGCAATACCATCAAAGACCGCGAAGGCAAGCGCGAGGTTGAACGGGTGATGAAAAGCCGCAGCCGCTGATACAGCGCGCAGCGACCACGAAAGCCCCGGCCTCCAAGCCGCCTTGACGGCGCAACGCACACCCGCCCCCGATCCCCAACCCCATCCCATCCCACAAGCCGCACCATGTTCAACGCCCAAAGCCTCCTCAACCAACTCCTCAACAGCGGCTCGCAACTGCTCAAGCAAGCGCCCACAGCGGGCCAAGGCTCGGCCACCCAAGGCGGCATGGACCCTGTCTTGCAAGGAATTTTGTCCGGCGTGGGCGGCGGCATGCTCGGCAGCGCCTTTGGCCAGCGCTCCAGCAGCATGGCCAAAATCGGCGGCGCCGCAACCGTGGCCGCCATGGCCTACCGTGCTTACCAAAACTACCAAGCCAACAACGCGGCCAAGACCACCCAAACGACGGCAGCCGCGCCCAGCGCCCTGACCAGCAGCCCGACAGCACAGGATTGGGGCCGGGAGGGCGCACCGATGCTGGATTTTGCGTTTGAATCACCGCAAGCCGAAGCGCAGCAATCGCAGGCCATGCTGGTGGCCATGGTGGCTGCGGCCAAGGCCGATGCGGTCTACGACAACCAAGAGCGCGCGCTGCTGCAGCAAGAGCTGGACAAACTGCACAAGGACCCGGAGGCCCAAGCCTGGTTGCAAGCAGAGATCAAAAAACCCTTGGACCTCGCCTACGTTGCCGCGCAAGCCAGCACGCCGCACATCGGCGCTGAAATGTACCTGGTCAGCCGCATG
>JAYVXE010000169.1:0-6541 GCA_043785395.1 Burkholderiaceae bacterium
CCGCTTCCAGTGCACCCGTGGATCTGGCTCTGCCAGGCCACCGGGTGCGCCCCCTTGAGGGGGTAGCGCCGCAGGCGCTTCGGGGGTGGGACAAGTTCACCGCGCCGCGAGACGAGCGCGCCACTTCCAGCGCAGCCGTGGATCTGGCTCCGCCAGGCCACCGGGTGCGCCCCCTTGAGGGGGCGAGCGCCGCAGGCGCTACGGGGGTGTTTCAAGTTAACGCTTTGCGTGATACTCACAGGACTTACGCAAGCCAGGCCCCAAAGCTGCGACGACCCAACGGCGTGAGCTTGAAACCAGCCAAAGTGTTGCCATCTAACCCGTGTTACGCCATCGGCAGAAAAGGAACACACCATGCAAATGCTCTACGACTCGGAATCTTTTGCCGTCATGCACATGCAGGCCGATGCACCCCAGAGTGAATCTGGCACCGCGCAGCCGCCCCAACTCGCGCGCCATGGCTTCGAGATTGTCGATAAACGATCGGGTAAGGAAGTGTATTTGGACGGTTCATGGGCGGAAATGTTCCAGCAAAAGATACTCGCCTGGCAGCTCAAGACCCCGACCCAGGAGGAGGTTGAGGACACCCTCGACACCTACGCCGGACTGGCGCAAAACCCGGTACTGGTGCACTGAGTGCACGCCCGCCAAGTCCTTGGCACAGGATTTTCGCGGCATACATCCCCAAGCGCCGCCCCCAAGCGCCGTCCAAGCTATCGCGGCTGCGCTGCCGCTCGCAGGCGCGTGGCCTAAGGCTCTTTGCGGCCCAATGCCTGTTCGATTTTCTGGTCAGTCTTGTACTGGCTCAGCGCGTAGACCGCCCAAATCGTGGCAGGAATCCAGCCGATCAAAGTGATTTGCAAAACAAGGCAAATCAGCCCCGAAAATGGCCTTCCAATGGTAAAGAAGGTCAACCACGGCAGAAACAAAGAAATCAGCAAACGCATAACAGGCCTTTAATTACAAAAGTGTGGGAGTCAGGATAGACGGCTGCCGCCCTCAGAGCGAGCCCTGCCGTGTGCGCGCACGCGGCTTGGTCAGTGCTGCCAGCAAGGGGGGCAGCAGGGCCGCGAGTTGCGCGTGCGCTTCGGCATCGGCCAAGAGCTCGACCTCGATCTGCTGGCCGTCGCTGGTGACGGCCAGCAGCAGCGCTTGACCGACGCGTGTCAGGTAGAGGCGGCTGCTGCGCTGGTCGGTCGGGTCATCACGACGCTGCATGCGCCGGTGCTGCTTGAGCGTGGTGAGCGCGCGACTCACCGCCATTTTGTCGAGCCCCGTGAACTCGGCCACGGCACTGGCGGTGCTGCCGGGGCGCGCCTTGAGCGCGGCCATCACCTGCCACTCGTTCAGGCTGAGTTGGTGGGCCTGCTCCAAGCGCTGCTGCAGTGGGCGGGCGCTGAGCTTGAGTAGGCGCGCGAGTGAGGGGTACAAAGGGTACATGGCAGGAATCCTTGGTGGCTTGACGATGGACGACACGCGGGAGGCAGTCCTGCATGCTGTTCTTGGCAGCAGACGAGGCGGTAGAAAAAGGCCATGGAATCGGGGTTCCATAAAATGACGCAACGCCCTCGCGGGGCTTGGCCGAGGTCGAAAAAGCTTCCCTGAATGCATGGCCGGATGCGCCAGTAGCATCCAACCCTGTACCGTCGATACGGCTTGTTGTGCAAGCATATACCAACAAGCACTAACAAATAATACTTATTATCATTTTATCTATAGTGGACTTGCGCTACGACAAGAATAGACTTCAAATCCAACCAAGTCGGCGAAAACGCCGGTAGAGCAGCCAGCAAGTCGCGGCAATCACCCCTAGTGCGACGGGGTAACCGTAGCGCCACTTGAGCTCGGGCATGGCCTCGAAGTTCATACCCCAAACACCCACAAAGGCCGTGCAGACCGCAAAAATACTGGCCCAGGCGGCCAAGCGCTTGGTCACTTCGCTCTCTTCAATGGCGACCATCGACAAATTGACCTGGATGGCCGTGCCGATGGTGTCGCGGATGGCGTCGATGGCGGTCTGGATGCGTGCCAAATGGTCGGCCACATCGCGAAAATAGTCTTTCGCGTTGAAGCAAATTTGCGGCGCCCGCCCGCCGTGTAGCCGGCCAATGGCTTCGAGCAGCGGTGCGACGGCGTGGCGCAGCACCGTGACGCGGTGCTTTAAGCCGTACAACTGTTGGATGTTGGCGCGTGCGGTGCCGGGGATGAAGATTTTGTCCTCAATGGTTTCGAGCTCACCCTCGAGTGTGTCGAGGATCGGAAAATAGCGGTCGACCACCGCGTCCATCAAGGCATACAGCACAAAGCCCGCGCCGTAGCGCAGCAGCTCGGGCTCGCGTTCACAGCGCTCGCGCACGCCCAAAAAACCAAGCTGGCTGCGGTGGCGCACCGACAGCACGTAATTGGTGCCGACAAAAATATTCAACTCTCCAACGCTGAGCCCGTCCGGATTTTCGGGGCTTTCAGGCACCGGCTCAAGCAAGTGCAGCGCACTGAACAGCGACTCGCCGTACTCTTCAATTTTGGGCCGCTGGTGGCCAGCCTGGGCGTCTTCGATGGCCAGTGGGTGGAGGTCAAATTCGGCCTGCATTTGGGCCAGCTCGGCGGGCAAGGCGTCTTGCAGCGCAACCCAGACGAAACAGTCAGGGCGGGCGATGTAGTCACTGATCTGTTCGACCGGGATATCCGCCAATTTGCGGCCATGTTGGTAGGCTACACAGTTGATCAGCATGGGCTGCGTCTTTCAATACCGCAAAACGCACATTTTGGCATGCACACACACCATCGTTGGCAGGGCTTAAGCGCACCACTCGGCAATCCGGGGCTGCAAGTCCATCCACAGCGCCCAACCCGCGACACCGCACAGCAGCAGGCCCGCCAAACGCGTACCCCAGTCTTCGCGTTGGCGGTTGAGCCCTGTGCGCAGCCGCAGCCAGAGCCAGGGGCCGAGCACCAGGGCGGCGCTGCTGCCAAGCGCAAAGGCGGCCATACTGAGCGCGCCGGCCAGCGGCCCGCCGCTGAGCGCGGCCACCAGCAGCGCCGAGTACAGCAGCCCACACGGCATCAGCGCCCAGGCAAGACCGAGCGTGAAGATGCCGCCACGGCGGCGCGCCAAGGGTTGGATGCGCGACCAGACCGCGCGCGTTGCCTGGTCCGCCCATAGCGGCGGGCGGGCCCAGAGCAACAGCAGCAGGCCCCAGGCCAGCACCGCCACATGCAGCAGTGTCCACAGCGGGCGCAGCACCAGCAACTGACTGCTGAGCCAGGCGAGGCTTTGCATCGCCGCCGCCGCCGCCGCTCCGGCCAAGGCGTAGCCGCTTAGGCGGCCAAGCTGGAACAGCAGCGTGCCAACCACCGAGCTGCGCGCTGCGCCGTGGCTGCGCGCAATACCGCCGCAGGCTGCAGCACACATGGCAATGCAGTGCGGACCACCGACCAGGCCCATCAACAGTGCTGTCAAGGCGAAACTGCGTGTCATGGAGGACTCATCCAAAAAAAATTATTGCCGTGCTGCACACCGGACGTGCGCAAAAGCTGCAAAAGCTGCGGAAACGGATAGGGCTAGGAATAAGCACCCCTTTGACCTCGCGGCTTCGGGCGCACCGGAAAATTATTCCTTGCCCCACTCTAACCGTCATGCATAGGCCAAGCACCACCGAGCGATGAAACCGCGCCGCGAGACGAGCGCGCCGCCCCCAGTGCACCTGTGGATATGGCTCTGCCAGGCCACCGGGTGCGCCCCTTGAGGGGGCGAGCGCCGCAGGCGCGACAGGGGTGGGCCACGTTAAATGATGCGTGAAAAACGCGCCCGGTTGCGGTCGGCCTGCAAGTAGCGGTCAAACACCATGGCCACTGCGCGCACCAAAAACCAGCCGCTTTCGGTCACGCTGATGCCGCTGCTGTGCAGCGTTACCAGTCCCTGCCCTTGCAGGTCTTGGAGCTGCTCCAGCTCGGCGGCGAAGTAGCTTTTAAAGTCAATCAGGTGGGCCAGCTCGATCGACTCAAACTGCAACTCACCCTGGCACATCAGCGCCATGATGACAGCGCGGCGCAGCACATCGTCACGCGTCAAGGCCAGGCCGCGCACCACGGGCAGCCGGCCCTGATCGAGGTGGTCGCAGTACTCCTCCAGCGTCTTGGCGTTTTGGCTGTAGTTGGCGCCGATTTTGCCAATGGCCGAGACGCCCAAACCGATGAGGTCGCAGTCGGGCTGGGTGCTGTAGCCCTGAAAATTACGGTGCAGCCGACCTTGGCGCTTGGCCACGGCCAGGGCGTCCTGCGGGCGGGCAAAGTGGTCCATCCCCACATAAACGTAGCCCGCCCCCATCAACGTATCAAGCGCGGCAGCGAGCATGCCCAACTTCGCGGCTGCGCTGGGCAAATCGGCCGACAAAATACGCCGCTGTGGCTTAAAACGCTCAGGCAGGTGTGCGTAGGCGTAGAGCGCGATGCGGTCCGGGCAAAGCAGCTTGACCTGCGCCAGCGTGCGCTGGAACGACTCGGGCGTCTGCCGTGGCAAGCCGTAGATCAGGTCGATATTGACCGACTCAAACCCCAGGCGGCGCGCCTCCTCCACCAGGGCAAAGACCTCGGCGGCGGGCTGAACCCGGTGCACGGCTTGCTGCACCTCGGGGTCAAAGTCTTGGACACCAAAGCTCAGGCGGTTAAAACCCAAGGCACGCAAGCAGGCCAAACGCTCGGCACTGACCGTGCGCGGATCAATCTCGATAGCGTACTCACCGCCCTGCTGCAACGCAAAATTCTGCTGCAACAAGCCCATCAGCGCACTGAGCTGGGCGTCGTCCAAAAAAGTCGGTGTGCCGCCGCCCAGGTGCAGCTGGCTGACCGGCTGGCTGGCGCCAATCTGCGCCGTATGCAACGCAACCTCACGCGCCAGGTAGCGCAAGTAGAGCTCGGCGCGTGCGGGCTGCTTGGTGATGATTTTGTTGCAGGCGCAGTAGTAGCACAGCGAGGCACAAAACGGGATGTGCACATAGAGTGACAAGGGCCTGGCCATCGCCGCCGCGCCATGCTGGCGCAACGCCAGCGAGGCCGCATAGTCCTCGTGACCAAAGGCCTCAACGAAGCGGTCGGCGGTGGGGTACGAGGTATAGCGGGGCCCGGCAAGGTCAAAGCGTTGCAGCAGGTCGGGCGAAAAAGGGTTCATGGCAGTAGGCTCAAAGCAGGCACACTGTGCCGCGCAGCCGGGCAGCGCCCCTTGATGTGGATCAAGCTCGACCGCAATAGTTGCTCGGACTACGGATGGTTGGCCTGTTTGCGGGTCGCTTGCGGGCCCCTTTGAGGGCAAATGTTTTTTTACGGATACAAAAGAGGGTAAGCTCGGCCATTGTGAAATTCAATACCACCGCCATCAAAGTCGCTTGCTCCAGCTGCAACCTGCGTGAACTGTGCATGCCTATGGGCATGACAGAAGATGAAATGGAGCAGCTCGACGACTTGGTTGCGATCCGTCGCAAAGTCAAACGCGGCGAAGCCTTGTTCCACCACGGAGAGAGTTTCACGTCCTTGTATGCCATTCGCACGGGATTTTTCAAGACTTGCATGGCGACCGAAGACGGGCGCGACCAAGTCACCGGTTTCCAAATGGCAGGCGAGATCATTGGGCTTGACGGCATTGTCAACGACCACCACACCTGCAATGCGGTGGCGCTTGAAGATGCCGAGGTCTGCGTGATGCCGTTCCACCGTATCGAAGAGCTGTCTCGCAAGATCAATAGCCTGCAGCACCATGTGCACAAAATCATGAGCCGCGAAATCGTGCGCGAGCACGGCGTCATGCTGCTGCTGGGGAGCATGCGTGCCGAGGAGCGCCTGGCCGCGTTCTTGCTCAACCTGGTACAGCGCTTGCACGCACGCGGCTTCTCGCAGTCCGAGCTGGTTTTGCGCATGACGCGCGAAGAAATCGGCAGCTACCTCGGCCTTAAGCTGGAGACCGTGAGCCGCACTTTTTCCAAGTTTGCCGAAGAAAAAATGGTTGAAGTCCGCCAGCGCAATGTGCGGATATTGGATACCGAAGCGCTCAAACGCATCGTCAACAACACGCCCAGCTGCATTTAAGGCATCTCCGTAGCAGGCTACAAAAGCCTCTACGACAGACAATTTTTGGGCGCTGCACTTGCCCTCCGTACAGACCTCATGCGGCCACAAAACTACCAGACTTTCCGCCGTGCTTTTCTTGCACGCGCACACCCTCAATAGTCATGCCCCGGTCCACTGCTTTGCACATGTCGTAAATTGTCAGCAGTGCAACTTGCACGGCAGTGAGGGCTTCCATTTCAACGCCGGTCGGCCCCACTGTTTCTACCGTTGCCGTGCACAATATGCCGCTCGCTGCAGGGCTGTTTACGGCCGCAAAGTCAATGGCAATGCGGGTCAATGCCAAAGGATGGCACAAGGGAATCAGGTCGCTGGTTTTTTTGGCAGCTTGGATGCCTGCGATGCGGGCAATGCCGAGCACATCGCCTTTTTTGGCGTTGCCGGCAAGAATGAGCGCCAGCGTGGCGGGCTTCATCGTGATCAG
>JAYVXE010000170.1:0-1923 GCA_043785395.1 Burkholderiaceae bacterium
GCGCTCTCACCCAAGAGGTGAACGTGATCGAAGCAGAAAAATCCAATATCCATGCGGCGCTCCAGAAGAAAACAAGCGGTCAACTGCGGTTTCTAGGATTAAGCTGTCGCCGAGCTTGGCGGCTCTGCCAGAATTGCGCCATGAGCGATCCCAACCCCAACCCCAACCCCAACACCCCCCCCAACATCCCCAGCGCAGGCCCCTGCACAGCGCCCCTCGCGGCCACGGCGCTCAGCGTGCAGCCCGCCTCTGGCTATGCCGGTGACGTGCCGCCACAGCTGGCCTGGCAATGGCTGCAAGCGGGCCGGGCCGTGCTGGTCGATGTGCGCACCGACGCCGAACGCGCCTGGGTCGGCACGGTGCCGGGGGCGCTGCCGCTGGCCTGGAAGCAGTGGCCCGCCATGTTGCCCAACCCAGACTTTGACGCCGGCTTGCAGGCGGCGGCCGCCGGAGGGCTGAAAATCCTTCTGCTGTGCCGCAGCGGCGTTCGTTCGGTGGCGGCAGCCCAGCGCGCCGCTGCGCTGGGGATCGAGGCTTACAACATCCTCGAAGGCTTTGAAGGCGATCTGGACGCCCACCAGCAGCGCGGCCAGCGCGGTGGCTGGCGCTGGCACGGCCTGCCGTGGCAGCAGAGTTGACAAGACCACCCCCGTAGCGCCTGCGGCGCTCCCCCCTCAAGGGGGCGCTCCCAGTGGCCTGGCAGAGCCAGATCCACGGGTGCACTGGAAGGGTGCACTGGGGAAGGGCGCGCGCGTCTCGCGGCGTGGTGACCTTAGACCACCCCCGTCGCGCCTGCGGCGCTCCCCTCAAGGGGGCGCACCCAGTGGCCTGGCAGAGCCAGATCCACGGGTGCACTGGAAGCGGCGCGCTCGTCTCGCGGCGTGGTTTCATCGCTCGGTGGCGCTGGTCCAGTGCATGACAGTTAAGCGTCTGTCGGGCGTAGCCGCCATAATCCGCGCCATGACATTTTTGGCCATCGACATCGGCAACACCCGCCTCAAGTGGGCGCTCTACCGCGCAGCGCATCCAGGCGCCGAGGTGTTGGCGCAGGGTGCGGAGTTTTTAGAAAACATCGACGCCCTGGCCGACGGCGCCTGGGCCGCGCTGCCAACGCCGAGCACCATGCTGGGCTGCAACGTTGCCGGCGATGCGCTGCGGCGGCGGCTGCAAGTGCAAATGGAGCAGCTGTGGGAGATCACGCCGCAATGGGTTGTGCCCAGCACCAACGAGGCCGGTTTGCGCAATGGCTACGATCACCCAAGCCGCCTCGGTGCAGACCGCTGGGTGGCAATGATTGGCGCGCGCCAGCGCATGCAGGCACTGGGCGTGCAACAGCCCTTGCTGGTGGTGATGGTCGGCACGGCAGTCACGGTGGAGGCGGTTGACGCCGACGGTGGCTTCTTGGGCGGCCTGATCCTGCCCGGCCACGGCATCATGCTGCGGGCGCTAGAGAACGGAACCGCAGGGCTGCATGTGCCGACCGGCGAGGTGTGCCTGTTCCCCACCAACACCAGCGACGCCCTGACCAGTGGCGGCACCTATGCGATTGCCGGCGCTGTTGAGCGCATGGCCCAGCATTTGTACCAGCACTGCGGCAGCCAGCCGCTGTGCTTCATGACGGGTGGGGCGGGCTGGAAGATGGCACCCAGCATGACGCGGCCCTTTGCCTTGGTGGAGAACCTGATTTTTGACGGCCTGCTGGAAATTGCTGATCAACGCGCAAAAATTAGTTTGAATAGCTTGTAGCGCTCGATTTATATAGATTTAGAAAACAAAGCATATGCCAAGCCTTTGTTTTAAATAAAGAAAAGCTATCTTTTTAAATAGGACTTACGCAAAATTGTCCTGGCTAGGCATTTTTTCGCAGACAGTACACCTGGTACGGCAAGAAAAAAGAACGACGCCAGGGCGGTTTTGCGTAAG
>JAYVXE010000171.1:0-19407 GCA_043785395.1 Burkholderiaceae bacterium
TGGGCCAAGTTAGGTACCCACCGCGCTTATGGTGGAATAGGGGCCGTTGCCGAGACGCAACGGCCCCTGTTTTTTTTGAAAGACCGCATGACCCAAGCCCTGCCTGTTGCGCGCCAAGCTGCGCCGGACACCCCATCCGCTACACCCTTGACAGCGTTGGTGCTGAACGGCCCGAATTTGAATTTACTCGGCCTGCGCGAGCCCTCGGTGTACGGCACGCAGACGCTGGCCGATGTCCAGGCGCTGTGCGCGAAGGCCTGTGCTGCCAACGGCATGCAGCTGGATTTTCGCCAGAGCAACCATGAAGGCGTGTTGGTCGACTGGCTGCACGAGGCTGGCCGGATGCAGGCTGGCGGCCAACTTGCCGGGGTGGTGTTGAACGCTGGGGCCTACACCCACACCAGTATTGCGCTGTTGGATGCGATCAAAGGTACCGGGCTGCGGCTGATCGAGCTGCACATCTCCAACGTTCATGCACGCGAGGCGTTTCGCCACCATTCCTACATAGCACCGGCGGCGCGGGCGGTGATGGCCGGTTTTGGCGTCCATGGTTATGCCTTGGCCCTGGCCGGGCTGGCGAATATGGCTGCGCAGGCCTGATTTTGAAATTTATATAAAAATGCACTGTATCGCTTGTGTAGTAAGCGTTAATAGCTATACATTTAATTATAGAGCCCAGGCCTGCACAACCGTGCCTTGGCCGGTGCGGGCACGGCCATGTTGAGTCCACCGCTGCTGCAGGTGCTGGAGGCCGAGGTCGAGTTCAGTGCGATTCGGGCCCAGGGTGCGGGCGGGCAAAACGTCAACAAAGTTTCGAGCGCCATCCATCTGCGCTTTGATATTCCGGCGTCCTCGTTGCCGGACGACGTTAAACAGCGACTGCTGGCGCTGCGCGACAGCCGCATCACGGAGCAGGGCGTGCTGGTGCTCAAGGCGCAGCAGCACCGTACCCAGGAGATGAACCGTGCCGATGCTTTGGCGCGCCTGAACCGGGTTGTCAACAGTGTTGCCGCAGCACCACGTTTGCGCCGTCCGACCAAGCCCAGCTATGGTGCCAAACAGCGGCGCTTGCAAGGCAAGAGCCAGCGCGCCGAGCTCAAAAACCAGCGCGGCAAGGTGGTGGATTAAACCGCCGGCAACCCTTGTGCACACAGCACACCAGCCCAAAAATAAGCCAAGGCCTGGGCTGCGTTTTACCCACCGACCCATGCAAAAAACCAGTGGCTGCGCCGAGCCGAGCTGCTTGGTCCCGCTTTGCTTGTGCTAAATCAGTCCACCGCGCCGTGGCCGCGTTATTCTGTCGGCTTAACCACAAGGAGACTTTTTCTATGTACACGCGCATCTTGGTCGCCGCCGACGGTTCCGCCCTGTCTTACAAAGCCGTGCAGCATGCGATTGCACTGTCTGCCTCGACCGGGGCCAGTCTGATCGCCTTGAAAATTGTCCCGCGCTACCCGACGAGCTTCTTTGATGGCGGCTCCGTGCCGCCGTTGGAGGGGATTGCTGCGATCGAGAAGAAGTGGAGCGACGATGCCCTGGCGCAACTGCAATTGGTGGTGACCGAGGCTGGCGAGGCCGGCGTCAAGGCCAAGGCGTCGGTGGTGAGGTCGGATTTGGTGGCCGAATCCATCATTGCCGCAGCGCGCAAGCACAAGTGCGATTTGGTCGTGATGGCCTCACACGGGCGCAAGGGCTTGAAGCGGATCTTGCTCGGCAGCGAGGCCTTGGCGGTGCTGACGCACTCGGATGTGCCGGTGCTGGTGCTGCGCTGAGCTTGGGTGCGGACGTGCTGAGCGCAGGCCAAGGAGCGTTGCGCGCCGTTGGTGTCAGCGCTCCTTGGCCGTCACCGGATTCGCGGTCAGCCAGTTGGCGGGGTAGGGGCGCAGGAACTCCTTGGCTTTTTCGACCCGCACGCTAAGCCAGGCGTCGTAAGCCCCCTCGTTGAGCACGGCCAGCATGCGTTTTTCGCTGCCCGCGTGCTGGTAGCGGTGCAGCAGCGCATGGCTGTTGGCGTTGACGGTGAGCAGGCTGTAGCTCAGCAGCTCGGCGCCGTCGCTGTCGCGCCACAGCGACCACAGCGCGGCCACGCCCATGGGCTTGCCATCGACGCGGCTGATGCGGGTTGGCACAGCCCGGCCGCTGCGCCAATCGTCCTCAAAAAAAGCCTGCATCGGCACGATGCAGCGCTGCCCTTGGAGCCAGGCATCACGGAAATTGTTGGAGGTGGTGACGGTCTCCGAGCGGGCATTCACCAGCTTGGTTGCGCGCAGCCGGCCATCCGAGGCCGACTTGACCCAGTGCGGCACCAAGCCCCATTGGGCTGGGATCAGGGCGCGCGGCGCTGTGGCGCTGCGGGTGCCTGGGTCAGTATCGGCGCTGGTCGGGGGTTCGGCATCGGCGCTGACGGCGCTGACCGCGTCGGCTGCGCTTGGCAGCGCCCGCAGCATCAGCCCCGGTTTGCGCGGCCACATATCGCGTGGGCCAAGGTCGGCGGGAGGCTCAAGCTGGAAATCGGCGCGGTAACTGCTGGCCTGTTGCAGGGTTTCGTAATGGGTGCTCATGCCCGGACTCTACAAGCAGTCAGCGCCGGCCTTGGGGGCAATCCTGCGAAAATGGCGGCTTTTCATGATTGTTCGACCAAGTGGGAGCCAAGCCAGAGGTTTTGCGCCCGGTTGGGCATCTTCGACGCAAGCACTCCTTCCCCCGGCATCCTTCCCATGAACACCCTCGAAAACTCCCAGCTCGGCAAAGCCTCTGCCTACATTGACCAGTACGACGCCAGTTTGCTGTTCCCGATCCCGCGTGCGGCCAAGCGCGCTGAGCTTGGCATGGCGCTTGGTGCGGGCCAGCCGCTACCGTTTTTTGGGGCCGACTTGTGGACGGCCTTTGAGCTGAGTTGGCTCAATCTGCGCGGCAAACCGCAGCTGGCGCTGGCGCATATCACGGTGCCCAGCGAGTCGCCCCAGATCATCGAGAGCAAGTCGTTCAAGCTCTACCTGAACAGCTTTAACAACAGCCGCTTTGCTGACGCCGCCGAGGTGCAGGCGCGGCTGCGGCGTGACTTGGGCGCGGCGGCCTGGCGCGGCGCGGCGCAGCCGGGCGCAGTGGGGGTCAAGCTGGTGGGGGCCGAAGGGTTTGGGCGCGAGACGCTGCACGAGCTCGACGGCCTGAGCCTGGACCGGCTCGACATCGAATGCCAGCACTACACGCCCGCGCCCGAGTTGCTGCGCAGCGCCAGTGACTTGGCACCAGTGCACGAAGTGCTGACCAGCCGGCTGCTTAAAAGCAATTGCCTGGTGACCGGCCAGCCCGATTGGGGCAGCGTGCAAATCAGCTACAGCGGCGCGCCGATCGACCAAGAGGGTTTGTTGCAGTACCTGGTCAGTTTTCGCAACCACAACGAGTTCCATGAGCAATGTGTCGAGCGCATCTTCATGGACATCTGGCACCGTTGCCAGCCCAGCCAGCTCACGGTCTACGCCCGCTACACCCGGCGCGGCGGGCTTGACATCAACCCGTACCGCACCAGCCATCCGGGCGTGTTGCCCGCCAATATCCGCACGGCGCGGCAGTGAGGGTGTAACGCGGCATAACGCGGCATAACGCGGTGCCGGCCTTGCGCTGCGTGAGGCCCAAAAGCAAAAGCAAAAGCAAAAGCAAAAGCAAACCCAGCGCCAGCTTGGCGAGCGCGTGGCGTTTGCGCGCTCACACCAGGCGCGCGGCGAACAGTTCTTTTTTCAAGTAGGCGTAGAACAGCGGCGCGGCGACCAGCCCGGCGAGGCCGAAGACGGCTTCGGCAACGAACATCACGCACAGCAATTCCCAGACGCCGATGTGGGTGCGTTGGCCGACGACTTTGGCGTTGATCAGGTATTCGGCCTTGTGGATGAGTACCAAAAAGCCCAGGCAGGCCAAGGCGGCCAGCGGTGAGACGGAGAGCGCGACGATGGTGATGACGACGTTGCAGACCAGGTTGCCGACGATGGGCAGCAGGCCGGCAACGAAGGTCAGGGAGATCAGGGCCGGGGTGTAGGGCAGTTGCAGGCCCCACAGCGGCAGGATGCAGAGCAGGAACAGCGCTGTCAGCAGGGTGTTGAAGGCCGAGATCCAAAACTGCGCGGCGACGATGTGGCGAAAGGCTTCACCAAAACGGCTGACGCGCAGATGCAGCTGGCAGGCCAGCGGGCGCAGTTGCCGTTGTGCGCTGTGTGCTTGCTGCGCGGGGCGCACGGCGGCGAGCGCACCGATCAGCAGGCCGACGTAGGCGTGCAGCAGGCCGGCCAGCCAGCTTCTGCCGGTGACGGCCAGGGCGCCGGCCTTGGCGCCCAGGTAGTTGGCCAGGATGTCTTGGATTTCGGCTGCGCCCTCGGGCAGTTGCATGGCAATGTCCTCGGGCAGTTTGAGGCGCAGCTCCAGCACGGTGCGGGCCATGTAGTCGAGCAGCTCGCGGTATTGTTGCGGCGCGGCGGTGAGGTAGCCGCGCGACTGCGACCAGGCCAGGCCGACCAGCAGCAGTGGCAGCAGCATGACAAAGCCGGCGGCGCACATTTGCGCACGCCGCGCCGGGCGTGGCTGCAGGCGTGCCAAGCGTGTCAGTTGGCGGCTCAGCCACTGGGTGAGCAAAAAGCCCAGGCACACAAACAGCAGGCCGGGCAATAAGCCGTAGACCATGATGAGGAGCAGGGCGGCGGCCATCAGCATGTAGCTGCTGAGCCGGGCTGTGTACAGGGTGCGGGCCGAGGGCGCGGGCTCGGCCGCCGGGCTGGTTACGGGGCTGGCCACGCTGCTGCTGGCGGCGCTGCTCGGCGGTGGTGCGGCGGACTGGCCCATGCTGGTGGCGCTCAGCCCAGGCGCACGGCGCTGCCGTCGCCGCGCGCCGCCACCGTGCCGATTTGGTAGACCGTCTCGCCGCTGCTGCGCAGTGTTTGCGCCACGGCCTCGGCCTCGGCGGCGGCCACCACCAACACCATGCCAATGCCGTTGTTGAAGGTGCGGCTCATCTCGGTGGTGTCGATGCCTGCGGTTTTTTGCAACCAGGCGAAGAGCTCGGTTTGCGGCCAGCTGCCGGGCACCAGTTGCGCGGCCAGCTCAGTCGGCAAGACCCGGGGGATGTTCTCCAGCAGGCCGCCGCCGGTAATGTGGGCCAGCGCTTTGATGCCGCTGGATGCGGCGGTTTGGGTTGGGTGGGCGGCCAGTGCGGCCAGCACGCTTTTGACGTAGAGGCGGGTGGGGGCCATCAGGGCTTGTTGGAACGGCTGGCCGTCAAGCGTGGCGGGCAGGCTGTTGGCCTGCTTGGCGCGCTCAATGCATTGGCGTACCAGGCTGAAGCCGTTCGAGTGCACGCCGCTGCTGGCCAGGCCGAGCAGGATGTCGCCGGCCTGGATGTTGTGGCCGGTCAGGATTTTGGATTTTTCGACCACGCCGACGGCAAAGCCGGCCAGGTCGTATTCGCCGGGCGGGTACATGCCGGGCATTTCAGCCGTTTCGCCGCCAATCAGGGCGCAGCCCGACAGCTCGCAGCCTTTGGCGATGCCTTTGATGACGGCGGCGGCGGTGTCGACATCGAGCTTGCCGCAGGCGAAGTAGTCGAGGAAGAACAGCGGCTCGGCGCCTTGCACCAGCACGTCGTTGACGCTCATGGCGACCAGGTCGATGCCAACGGTGTCGTGCATATTCCACTCAAACGCCAGCTTGAGCTTGGTGCCAACGCCGTCGGTGCCGCTGACCAGCACCGGTTCGGCGTAGCGCTTGGGCACCTCAAACAGCGCACCAAAGCCGCCAATGCCGGCCAGCACGCCTTCGCGCAGGGTTTTTTTGGCGAACGGCTTGATGCGCTCGACCAGGGCGTCACCCGCGTCGATGTCGACGCCGGCGTTTTTGTAGGAAAGCGGAAGGGTGGGGGAGGTGGGGCTCATGGCTTGGGTCTGGCACGCGCAGGGCGTGTGGCTGGCGTTGGAACGAGGGGGCGCGCAGGGCGCAGGGTGGGCGGATCAGTGCGGAAGTGCAAGGGCTGGTGGGCGGTGTTGGCCGACCGACTAGAATTTGCGCTGATTTTACGGCTTCACTCTGCTCCTATTTTGCCTTTGTTCGCGCGCCTCTGATTTGCATGAATTTCACCGCTCTTGTCCAACGCAGCACCGTCTGGTGTTCGGCGGCGTTGCTGTGGGCGCGGTGGCAGCTGGGCCGGGTCTGCGGCTGGGCGCCATGGTTGGGCCTGCGGCCCGCCTTGTCGCTTGGTGCCGTGCGGGCGGCGGGCGCCGGTCTGCTTTTTCGATCAAATGCTGCAAAGCTGTAATTTTTATAGCTTATACCGCTTGTATCTACTTATATTCAGAGTCAAAACTATTTGTAATGGTGCAGGTAGAGCGGTATAAGCTATTAACTTTTATGCACTGGGCAAGCACCCCGAACGATGAAACCACGCCGCGAGACGAGCGCACAGCTTCCAGTGCACCCGTGGATCTGGCTCTGCCAGGCCACCAGGTGCGCCCCCTTGAGGGGGAAGCGCCGCAGGCGCTTCGGGGGTGGGCCAAGTTCACCACGCCGCGAGACGAGCGCACAGCTTCCAGTGCACCCGTGGATCTGGCTCTGCCAGGCCACCGGGTGCGCCCCCTTGAGGGGGAGGCGCCGCAGGCGCTTCGGGGGTGTTCCACTTTCAATAGGTGTAAATTTTTGTATTTGCACCCCGCGTGCGCTGTGCCACAAGGGCTACGATGAAACAACTCGCATTGGATATTGGCTTGGCCGATGGGCCGACGCTGGCACATTATTTGGCCGGGCCGAACGAGGCCGCGCTGCGCCACTTGGAGCTCTGGCTCGGCAACAGCACCGACCAGGCGACAGTCCGCTCGCCGGTGCCGACCTATTTGTGGGGCGACAGCGGCAGCGGCAAAACGCACTTGCTGCTGAGTGCCCGCGCCCATCTGCGTGAGCAGGGGGCGGCGGTTGGCTGGCTCGACCCGACGGTGCTTGAGCCGCCCGCGTTTGAGGAGTCTTGGGCGGCGGTGTTGCTCGACGACGTGCAGCATTTCAACAGTGCGCAGCAGCAGGCCGCGTTCAACTGGTTCGTCAACGCCCAGACCTGGCAGTGCCCGGTGCTGGCCGCTGGGTCTTTGCCGCCGGCCGATTTGCGCTTGCGCGAAGACCTGCGCAGCCGCCTGGGCTGGGGCCATGTGTTCCAGTTGCAGGTGCTGAGCGAGCCCGAGCGCCGCGCCGTGCTGCGCCAAGCGGGCGACGCACGCGGTGTGTTCTTGGGCGACGACGCGCTGGACTTTATCCTGAGCCGGTTTTCCCGCGACCTTGGCAGCCTCATGCAGCTGCTAGAGCAGCTCGACGCCTACGCGCTGCAAACCCGGCGTGCCATCACCATTCCGCTGATCAAAGCGATGCTGGAGTCGACATGAGCGAGCGCGTCCAAGGAAGTCTGCGGCTGGCGCTGTTTGACCTTGACCATACTTTGCTGCCGCTGGACTCTGACCACGCCTGGGGTGTTTTCACGACCACGCTGGGCTGGACCGACGCGCTGGAGTTTGGCCGGCGCAATGACGAATTCTTCGCCCAGTACCGGGCTGGAACACTCGATTTGCATGACTACGTGCGCTTTGCCACCGACGCCGTGCGCTTGCGTGGGCCGCAGCAGGCGGCGCAGGCGCAGGCGCGTTTTATGCAAGAGGTGATTGGCCCGTCCATCACCGACGCGGCACGCGCGCTGCTGGCGCAGCACCGCGCAGCGGGCGAGCAAGTGGTGATCGTGACGGCCACCAACGACTTCATCACGCGCCCCATTGCCGACGCGCTCGGTGTGGCCGAGCTGATTGCCGTACAGCTGGAGCGTGCGCCGATGGAGGGTGGCGTGCCCTGGATCACCGGCAACATCGTTGGTGTGCCCTCGCTCAGGGAGGGCAAGGTGGTGCGCATGGCGCAGTGGCTGGCCGAGCGCGGCCTGGGCTGGGCCGATGTGTACAGCACTTTTTACTCCGATTCGGTCAACGACCTGGCTTTGCTGGAGCAGGTTGATTGCCCGGTTGCGACCAACCCCGATCCGGTTTTGCGAGCCCTCGCGACAGAGCGTGGCTGGCGCATACTGGATTTATTTCCCCGTGGTTGAGCGCGCCCACAGGCACGGCAGCGGGCCAGCCACGGACGCCGCTGCGGGCGCGGCTGTTGCGCTGTCTGGCCCTGACTGTGGGCGCCGGTTTGGCGCAAAACCCCCAGGCTTGGGCTTGGGCCAGCAGCTTGGCGCAGGTTCTGTCCTCTTTATATTTTCTCCACAATGATCAAAAAATTCATCGATAAATTGCTCGGTAAAAGCAAAGCCAGCGCACGCAAAAAACCCTCGTTTGGCAAGCGCGAAGAAGTCGGCCCGGCCGTGCACGGCATCAACCCCGAGCTGGTTGACCGGCGCGGCATCGACGTGGTGCGCACGCTGCAAGAGGCGGGCTATGAGGCCTACATCGTTGGCGGCGCAGTGCGCGACCTGCTGGTCGGGCTGCGGCCCAAGGACTTCGATGTCGCAACCAACGCCACGCCCGAGCAGGTCAAGCATTTGTTTCGGCGCGCCTTCATCATTGGGCGGCGTTTTCGCATCGTCCACGTCGTCTATGGCCGAGGGCGCGAGCACGAGGTGATCGAGGTATCGACATTTCGCGCCTACCTTGACAATGCCGCCGCCGAGCAGGTCGCCGGCAACGAGAAAACCAGCAAGAGCGAGCTGGCCGGCCTCAAGCACGCTGTCGACTCCACCGGCCGGGTGCTGCGCGACAACGTCTGGGGGCCGCAAGAAGAAGACGCTGTGCGGCGCGACTTCACCATCAACGCGATGTACTACGACCCGGTGACGCAGATCGTGGTTGACTACCACAAGGGCATCCAGGACAGCAAAAAACGCACGCTGCGCATGATTGGCGACCCCGCCACGCGCTACCGCGAAGACCCGGTGCGCATCATCCGGGCCGTGCGCTTTGCCGCCAAACTGAGCCCGCTCGGCTTCACCATCGAGGCCAAAACAGCCGCCCCGCTGGTGCAATCGCAGGTGCTGCTGGCCGACGTGCCGCAAAGCCGGATGTTCGATGAAATGCTCAAGCTGCTGCAAACCGGCCATGCGTTGGCGACCATCGAGCAGCTCAAAAAACTCGGCCTGGCCAAGGGCATTTACCCGCTGCTCGACGTTGTGGTCGAGCGCGCTGAGACGCCGTTTGTGCAGGCCGCCCTGGCCGACACCGACCGCCGGGTGGGCGAAGACAAACCGGTGGCCGCCAGCTTCCTGCTGGCCGCCGTGCTGTGGGCCGATGTGCGCGACGGCTGGGCCGAGCGCAGCCAGGGCCAGCCCTTGATGCCGGCCTTGTACGACGCGATTGACGAGGTCTTTCAGCAGCGCATTGGCGATGTTTCGGGCCGTGGCAAGCTGGCCGCCGACATGCGGGAGATCTGGGTGATGCAGCCACGCTTCGAAAAACGCACCGGCAGCGCGCCCTGGGGCCTGTTCGATCAGCCGCGCTTTCGCGCCGCCTTTGACTTTATGCGCCTGCGCGCCGACATCGGCGAAGTCGACGAAGCCCTGGCGGGCTGGTGGCAAGAGTTCAGCATTGCCGACGACAGCGTGCGCGAAGACCTGCTGGAGCAGGCCCGCGAAGAACACAAAGTGCGCCAGCGCAAACCGGCACCGGCCCGCACACCGCCGGCTGCGCGGGCAGCGGACAAGGCGGCCACTGCGGACAAGGCGGACGCAGTACCCGTGGATGAAGCAGGGCTGAAGAAACGCCGCCGTCGACGCAAACCGAATGCTATCAAAAATGAAGGTGATTTTGGCGTAGATACAGGCGCTTAAGGCTAATTTCTTGAAAAATGTTCAATGCTTCATTGCCCTCGGTGCCAACCTGGGCGAGGCCTTGGCGACCCTGCGCCAGGCCTTGGCGGCCATCGCCGCCTTGCCCGGCACCCGGCTGGTGCACGCATCGGCGCTCTACCGCAGTGCGCCTGTTGACGCCAGTGGGCCGGACTACCACAACGCCGTGGTCGAAGTCGCAACCACGCTGAGCGCACCGGCCCTGTTGCAAGCCCTGCAAAACATCGAGACCGCAGCGGGCCGCCAGCGCCCTTACCGCAACGCGCCGCGCACACTCGACCTTGACCTGCTGCTGTACGGAGGTGGCTGTATCGACAGCGCGCAACTCCAAATTCCACACCCGCGCATGGCGCAGCGCGCCTTTGTGCTGCTGCCGCTGGCCGAGATTGCACCGCAACACGTCAGCGCCGAGCAGCTGGCGGCGGTGGCCGCACAAGTGATTGAGCGGCTGCGCTGCGGTTGGGCCTAAGGGCGCGGCGACCGCCGCCAGGGAGTTCAGACGCCATGGGCAAACAGCACAACTTCGCCGTCCAGCATCCGTTTGTCACGGTGTTGGCGTTGTCGCTGGCGGCAGCGGTCGCCCTGGGTATTTCGCGTTTTTCTTACGGCTTGCTGCTGCCGCCCATGCGCGCCGACCTGGGTTGGTCGTATTTGCTGGGCGGCGCCATGAACACGGGCAATGCGCTGGGGTATTTCCTCGGCGCGTTGGCAACACCGGCCCTGCTGCGCCGCTTGGGCGTGTGGCGCTTGCTGATGCTGGGCTGCGTTGTGACCGGCATCGTCATGCTGGTGTCGAGCCTGGCGCTCGATACCCGCGCCTGGTTCTTGCTGCGCGTGGGCGCGGGCGTGGCCAGCGCCTGTGTCTTCATCACCGGCGGCGTTTTGTCGGCGCGGCTGGGTTCCATGCACCGCGCGCACGCTGGTTTTTTGATTGGCCTGTATTACGGCGGAGCGGGTCTGGGGATTGCGCTTTCCGCCTTGCTCGTGCCGACGGCGCTGGCCTTGGCGCAGGCGCAGGGCGCAGCGCATGCTTGGCAATGGCCCTGGCTGGTGCTGGGGCTTGTGTGTCTGGGCGCGACCGCCCTCATGGCCTGGCCCGCACGCGAGATAGGCGAGATAGGCGAGGTGGCGCCCGGACAAGACGGCAAAAAGCGCTTCGAGTTCAAGGATTTTTTCTTTGGCCTGAGCGGCTATTTCATGTTTGGCGCTGGCTACATTGGCTACATGACCTTCGTGGTTGCTTTGCTCAAAGAGCAGGGCATGCAGGCCGACTTGATCACCTGGTTCTACACGCTGCTCGGCTTGGCGGTGCTGGCGTCTTCGCGCATTTGGGCGCGCATGCTGGACCACTTTCGGGGCGGCGAGTCGCTGGCCATTTTGAGCGGCGTGCTGGGCCTGGCCTGCATCTTGCCGGCCTTGAGCAGCGCTGTGCCCGTCGTTTTTTTGTCGGGCATCGTGTTCGGTGCGGTTTTCCTGTCGGTTGTGGCGTCGACCACGGCCTTGGTGCGACACAATCTTGCGCCAGAGTTTTGGTCGGCCGGCATCAGCGCCTTTACCGTGGTGTTTGCTCTCGGCCAGATCATCGGGCCAACCATCGTCGGCTGGATCGCCGACGGGCCGGGCGGCTTGGAGCGCGGCTTGATCGTGTCGGCATGCGCTTTATGGGTGGGCGCGGCGCTAGGGTCGCGGCAAAAAGCACTGGGGGACGGGCGGAGGTAGCGCATCTTGCTGAGCATTCGGGCACCTCGCGAGGGTGTCGGCTGGCTACAGCCGCAACGGCGTTGCCAGCGCTTGTCCAGAACTTTCAGTCCACCGTCGCCCCCGAGGCCTTCACCCGTTTTTCATAACTCTTGCGCTCTTGTTGCATGAAGCGCTCAAATTGCGCGCCTGTGCTCGGCACCGGCTCGGCCAGCAGCTGGGCAAAACGGCTTGCCGTGGCCGGTGTTTGGAGTGCGGCGACAAAGGCTTGGTTAAGCCGCTTTAGCACGGAAGGCGGTGTGCCTGCGGGGGCAACCAGCCCCCACCAGGTATCGATCTGAAAGCCTGGGAGCGTGTCGGCCAGCGGCGGTGTGTCTGGCAGCGCCGGACTGCGCTGGGCGCTGGTGACGGCCAACGGCAGCAGCCGCGCCGAGCGGATATTCGGCGCGGCCGAGGCCAGGTTGTCGAAGTTGAAATCCACCTGCCCCGAGAGCAGCGCGAGTTGCGCCGGATTGGCGCCGTTGTAGGGGACGTGCAGCGCATCGACGCCGGCCTGCGCCTTGAACATTTCACCCGCCAAATGCCCTGCGCTGCCATTGCCGCCACTGCCGTAGTTGAGCTGGCCGGGATGGGCTTTGCCGTAAGCAATCAAGGCCGCCACGGAGTTGATTTTTAGGCGCTCGGCGGTTTGTGCGTTCATGACCAGCACATTGGGCACGCGCACCATTTGCGTGATAGCCGCAAAGTCATGTGCGGCATCGAACGGCATGGAGCGAAAGAGCCAGGGGTTGACGGCGTGGGTGGCGGTGGCGGCAATGCCTATCGTCAAGCCGTCGGGTGCCGCCTTGGCGATGGCGGCGGCACCGATGTTGCCACCTGCACCGGGCTTGTTGTCGATGATGACCGGCCCCAGGCTGTCCTTGACCTGCTCGGCCAGGATCCGCGCCGTGACATCGATCGGCCCGCCCGGCGCGTAGGGAACGATGAGTCGAATGGCGCGCTGGTTGTCGGTTTGGGCCAATGCCAGGGGCGGTGCGAGCAGCGTGGCCAAGCTGGAGAGAAGAATGTTTCTGCGTTGCATAAGGCCGTATTGTGCGCACAGCGAAGCACAGCCGGGTTGCGTCACGTCGCTTTAAGTCGATTCAACATTTGATGTATAGTTGAAGCATGGAAAAAATCACTGCAACCGCCATCTTCGAGGCGCTCTCCGCTGGTGTGCGGCTGGACGTGTACCGGCTGCTGGTCAAGCACGGCCTGCACGGCCTGGTGGCGGGCGAAATCGCCACCACGCTGGACATAGCCCCCTCCAACCTGTCCTTTCATCTGAAGGTGCTGACCCAGGCCGGACTTCTCACGGTAGTGCAAGAGGGGCGGTTCCAGCGCTACCGGGCCAACCTGCCGTTGATGCTGGAGTTGATTGCCTACATGACAGCAGAATGCTGCGCCGGCCATCCCGAGCAATGCAACCTGCCGTTTACTGCGGTGGCGGATTGATTGTTTAACTAGTGTTTACCGCTTGCCTGCTATGACTATTGGTTAAATTGGTAGCTAAAGTTACAAACCGTGGCGGAAGATGCTTTTCAGCCATGGCTTGCGCAAAAACCATCGTTTGCGTTGGTCAAAACCCATCAACACCATGGGTCGGGTCGGGTCAGCAGGTTTGCGTCCAGTCCAGTCCATGGTCAAGATTTCAATATATGTTGGACTCTAGAAATGAAGATTAGCCCCAGCCTTGACGCGCCTGCGCCCATGAACTTGTTCGAGCGTTATTTGACCCTTTGGGTCGTGGTTTGCATCGTGGCGGGCATCGCCTTTGGCGAGTTCGCACCCGGCTTGTTCCAAGCCGTCGGGCGCATCGAAGTCGCCAAGGTCAATTTGCCGGTCGGCGTGCTGATCTGGGTGATGGTGGTGCCAATGCTGGTCAAGATCGACTTTGCCGCGCTCGGTGAGGTGCGCCGCCATTGGCGCGGTATCGGCGTCACCCTGTTCATCAACTGGGCGATCAAACCGTTCTCGATGGCGTTCCTGGGCTGGCTGTTCATCCGCCAGGTGTTCGCGCCTTATCTGCCCCCGGAGCAACTGGACAGCTACATCGCCGGGCTGATCCTGCTGGCCGCCGCGCCCTGCACGGCGATGGTCTTTGTCTGGAGCCGCTTGACCGGCGGCGACCCGGTGTTCACCTTGTCGCAGGTGGCGTTGAACAACACCATCATGGTGTTCGCCTTCGCACCCATCGTCGGCCTGCTGCTGGGCATGTCGGCGATCACGGTGCCGTGGGACACGCTGCTGATCTCGCTGGTGCTGTATATCGTGATTCCCATCGTCTTGGCCCAACTCTGGCGCCGCTACCTGCTGCGCCGGGGGCAAGCCAGTTTCGACCGCGCCATGGCGCGCATCGGGCCGCTGTCCATGGCCGCTTTGCTGCTGATGTTGGTGCTGCTGTTCGCCTTCCAGGGGCAGGCGATTTTGCAGCAGCCGCTGGTGATCGCCATGCTGGCCGTGCCGATCCTGATCCAAGTGCTGTTCAACGCCGGCTTGGCCTATTGGCTGAATCGGCAGGTCGGCGAGCGGCACGAGATCGCCTGCCCGTCCGCGCTGATCGGCGCCTCCAACTTCTTCGAGCTGGCGGTGGCAGCCGCCATCAGCCTGTTCGGTTTCCAGTCCGGCGCGGCGCTGGCAACCGTGGTCGGCGTGCTGATCGAGGTGCCGCTGATGCTGCTGGTGGTGCGCGTCGTCAACCGTTCACGTGCTTGGTACGAGCGCGTTTGACGCCTATTTTTTAGAGGACTTATTTGGAGGCCCACCCATGAACGACATCACGATTTACCACAACCCCGGCTGCGGCACCTCGCGCAACGTGTTGGGACTGATCCGCAACAGCGGCGTCGAGCCAACCATCATCGAGTACCTGAAGACGCCGCCGGACAGGGCCACGCTGTTGGCGCTGATCGCCGCCGTGGCGCTCCCCGTGCGCGAGCTTATGCGGCGCAAAGGCACGCCCTACGAGGCCTTGGGCCTGGACGATCCAGTGTGGAGCGATGCGCAACTGGTCGACCAGATGCTCGCGCACCCGATTCTGATCAACCGGCCGATCGTGGTGACGCCGTTGGGCGCCCGGCTGTGCCGCCCCTCGGAAAGCGTGCTGGAGATATTGCCGCAGCCGCAGCGCGGTGCCTCTAGCAAGGAAGACGGGCAGCTGCTGGTCGATGCGCAGGGCCACACCGTGACCCCAGGCACGCCGCCGTAACCCCAACCTCCCCCCATCCCTCTTCACAGGAAGTCTTACCGTGTCCGAATTTTTGCAGGAACTCCCCCACGTCAACGCCGAGCTATTCACGCAGCCAGCGGCCTCCCAACTGTTTCCCCCAGTGCGCAGCAGCCACGCACCGCGCTTTTTGCTGCTGTACGGCTCACTGCGCGAGCGCTCCTACAGCCGCCTGGCAACGGAAGAGGCGGCGCGCTTGCTGCGCGCATTGGGCGGCGAAACACGCATCTTCAATCCCAGCGGCCTGCCCTTGGTCGATGACGCGCCCGACGACCACCCGAAGGTGCAGGAGCTGCGCACCCTGGTGCAATGGGCCGAGGGCATGGTCTGGTGCTCGCCCGAGCGCCACGGCGCCATGACCGGCACCATGAAAACGCAGATTGACTGGATTCCGCTGGCGCTCGGCGCGGTGCGCCCGACCCAGGGCAAGACGCTGGCGATCATGCAGGTCTCGGGCGGCTCGCAGTCGTTCAACGCGCTCAACCAGATGCGGGTGCTGGGGCGCTGGATGCGCATGTTGACAACCCCCAACCAATCATCGGTCGCCAAGGCCTGGCAAGAGTTCGACGCAGCTGGCCGAATGAAGCCATCGCCCTACTACGACCGGGTGGTGGATGTGGTGGAAGAGCTGATGAAGTTCACCTTGCTCACACGCGACGCCGCCCCCTATCTGGCGAGCCGTTACAGCGAACGCAAGGAAAGCGCGACGGAGCTGATGGCGCGGGTAAACCAGGTGGCGATTTGAGCCGTGGCCGCACCTGAACTTGGCCCACCCCCGTAGCGCCTGCGGCGCTCCCCCCTCAAGGGGGCGCACCTGGTGGCCTGGCGGAGCCAGATCCACGGGTGCACTGGGGGCGGCGGGCGCGTCTCGTGGTGAATTTGGCCCACCCCCGTAGCGCCTGCGGCGCTCCCCCCTCAAGGGGGCGCACCTGGTGGCCTGGCGGAGCCAGATCCACGGGTGCACTGGACGCGTCGCGCTCGTCGTCGCGTTCCTTGTTTCATCGCTCGGTGGCGCTTGGCCCATGCATGACAGTTACTCTCTCTGGCAGCGGGTGGTGGCGGGTTGTTACGATCGACGCCTTCTTTGAAAGAGCAACCCATGCCCCACACCACCCCGGCCTGCCCCCAGTGCGGACTTGAAAATACCTACGTCGACAGCCCCAATTGCATCTGCCCCGACTGCGGCTTTGAGTGGCCTGTGCACGCGGCGACCGATGCCGCCGACCTCCCGGACGCGGGCGGCGGCGTCCGCGACAGCAATGGCAACCCGCTGGCCGACGGTGATACGGTAATCCTCATCAAGGACCTGAAGGTGAAGGGCTCGTCCACCGTGCTGAAGAAGGGCACCAAGGTCAAAAGCATCCGCCTGGTCGATGGCGGCGGTGGCCACGACGTGGACTGCAAGACGGACCAGGGCAGCTTCATGCTCAAGTCGGAGTTCTTGAAAAAGGCGTGATGGCGGGGCCGGTGGCCGCATCTGCGGGCCCACCATTGACGCACGGCCCATGCCCCAAGAAGGTTTGCGGTACCTGCTGCGCCTTGTGCCGGTACTGCAACGGGCTGCGGTTTAGCGCGCCGCTGCCAGCCATTCAGCCCCAACTTCACCGCCACTTCACAGACTTCACGAACACCTCACGCACCGTTGCGAAACTGTCCTCCTGTCATCACACAAGAGGAGGATTCGATGAAAGCAATCGTGTTGGGAAAGTTCGCCGGGCTGGCGCTGGTGCTGGGTTTGTTGTTATGGGGCCTGGGCGAGATCCGTGGGATGGTGCAAGAGCGCCAGGGCCAACGGCAGGCGGCCATCGCCAGCGTGGCGCGCAGCCTGGCCGGAGCGCAAACCCTGCTTGGGCCGGTGGTGCACATGGCCTGCACCGAAGAGTGGCAGACGCGTGACGGGCGCGACGGCGTCAAAACCGAGCGCCGCGCGTTCACCCGCACCGCAGCGCCCGCCACCTTGACCGTGGACGGCGGTAATCAGCTTGAACCACGCGCCCGGGGCCTGCATGCCACGCAGGTGTTTACGTTTAAAACGCAGATCCGCGCCGAGTGGCCGAATCTGGACGCACTCAAGGTGGTAGGGGAGCACGCGGGCTCGCGCACCAGCTGCGGCCCGGCGCTGATCGCGCTGTCGGTGTCGGACGCACGGGGCATTCGCCAGGCGGTGCTGCAGGTCAACGGCACACCCCACACGGTGCGCGCGGGCACATTTATGGGCGCCTACCCTCGGGGTGTGCACAGCCCGCTGCCAGCCAGCCTCGACCGGACTGCGCCGCTGACGGCAGAGCTGGAACTGGAGCTGCTGGGCACCGAGCGCCTGGGGCTGGTGCCGCTGGGTGGCGCCACGCAGGTCACGTTGCGCTCCAACTGGCCGCACCCCAGCTTCGACGGCCAGTTTCTGCCGTCCGAACGCACGGTGAGCGACGCAGGGTTTGATGCCAGCTGGCGGGTGTCGGCACTGTCAAGCAGTGCCCAACGCGCCGTCCAACAGCAGCGCCCGCTGTGCGATGGTTCAGGTGCCGGGGACGACACAGAGCAGGACACGGCCACCGCCACTGCGGGCAGCGGCTGCACCGAAACCCTGGGCGTGGCTTTTATCGACCCGTCCAACACCTATGCCCTGAGCCACCGCGCAACGCGGTATGGCCTGCTGTTCATCGCATTGACGTTTGTGGCAGTGGGTTTGTTTGAGTTTTTGCGTGCCTTGCGGGTGCACCCGGTGCAGTACTTCCTGGTGGGCGCGGCGGTGAGCATTTTCTTTCTGCTGCTGGTGAGCCTGTCGGAGCACCTGGCTTTTGGCGCGGCCTATGCACTCGCCGCCACGGCCTGTGTGCTGCTGCTGACCTGGTACACCAGCCACATGCTGCGCAGCTGGCGCCGTGGCCTGCCGTTTGGCACCGGTATGGCGGCGCTGTACGCCTTGCTGTACGTGCTGTTGCGGCTGGAGCAAACGGCTTTGCTGGTGGGCGCTGTTGCGCTGTTCGCCGTGCTCGCCCTGGTGATGCTGCTGACCCGCAAGGTGGACTGGTACAGCCGGCTGCAAATCGGCGGCAACCCGGCCGCTGTCACCACAGCACGTGAATGAGGGGGCTCGCCATGCTTCGCTTGCAGCCCCGGTTTCTTGCGCTGTTCCTGCTGCTGTTGGCACTGGAGGTGGGTATTGCGCGGTATGTGCACAGTGGCCCGCTGCGCGCTTTTGTGGGGGACGTGCTGGTGGTGCCCACGCTGTTTTTCCTGCTGCGGGGCTGTGTGCAACTGCCGGTGGCACTGGCCGCAGCGCTGGTGCTGGGCTTTGCCTGCCTGGTCGAGGTGTCGCAGGCATTTGCGCTGGTGGACTGGCTGGGCCTGCATGGCCAGACAGCGGTGCAGCGCGTGTTGCGCACAGCGCTGGGTGCCACTTTTGACGCGCTGGATTTTGTGGCCTACGGCATCGGGTTTGGTCTGTGCCTTGCCACGCGGCGCCCAGCGCAGGTGTACCGGCCCCAGCGTGCGGCGTGGCCGTGATGGCCAAGCGCCGTGGGCGGTGCGGGGAGCCGTTGGACCGTTGGACCATTGCAGATGGCGATCTCTGCGGGTGAGCGCCGCCTTAGCGTCCGCGCAAAAACAGCGTGTCGAGCTCTTTGATGCTGATCTGGCGCCAAGTCGGGCGGCCGTGGTTGCACTGGTCCGAGCGCTCGGTCACCTCCATTTGGCGCAGCAAGGCATTCATCTCGTCGGTGGCCAGGCTGCGGTTGGCCCGCACTGCACCGTGGCAGGCCATGCTGGCAAGCAATTCGTGCTGGGCCCGTTGCAGCACGCTGCTGGCATCGTGCTGTGCCAATTCGGCCAGTACGCTGCGCGCCAACGCTACCGCGTCTCCTTGCGCCAGTGTGGCGGGCAGTGCGCGCACCGCCAAGGTTTTGGGTGAAAAAGCGCTGACCTCCAAGCCCAGCGCCTGCAACGCGTCGGTGCTTGCCTGTGCGGTGGCGATCTCTAGCGCGGTGGCGGCAAAGGTTGCCGGGATCAGCAGCGCTTGGCTGCGCAGGCCCTCGGTGCGGAGTTGGGTTTTGAGCCGCTCGTAGAGGATGCGTTCATGGGCGGCGTGCATGTCGACCAGCACCAAGCCTTGGCGGTTTTCCGCCAGGATGTAGATGCCGTGCAGTTGCGCCAGTGCGCGGCCTAATGGCCAGTCATGCGCAGGCGCAGGCGTGTGGGCTGGCGCCGTTGTAAGCCCTGCGGCAACGGAGGCAACGGCGGGGTCGGTGCTGGCACAGGGCTGCGGTGCGGGCCACAGCGCGCCAATATCGGCGACCCGGTGGCCAACTTCGGGCGGCTGAAAGGCCATGTGCGGCTGTTGCCAGTGGGCGGACATGGGCCGGGTGATGGCGGTATCCGGCCTGGTTTGTGCGCCGCTGGGATTGAGCGTTGTTGTCGCAGATACCGAAGCTGCCGCAGCCGGGCTGGCACTGGCAAGGCCTTGGCGCTCTGGCCCGGCTGCGCTGGCGTCCAGCAGCGCAGCATCTGCGGCTGCCTGGGCGCGGGGCGCGGCCAGGGCGTCCTCCACCGCATAGCGCAAGGCTTGGTGTACTTCACGGCTATCGCGAAAACGCACTTCAATCTT